>CAMBYG010000001.1 GCA_945872085.1 Chitinophaga pinensis
ATAAAACAACTGAATTTAAAGCGCGCATACAAAACCACATAAATGTTATAGACGCAGAAATTAGCTCGAAAAAAGAAGCTTCTTTATCTATAGCAAGTTCGGATATGCATGCATTAGAAGCCGTTTTTACAGAGATTGACGCCTTAATAAAAAAGAGAGATGAGCAAATCGAGGAAATTCTAAACCAATTACTTCCCGAGGCTTTTGCTGTAATCAAAGAAACAGCACGTCGATTTAAGGAAAACACCCAAATAGAAGCATCGGCAACAGCACTTGATAGAGACCTTTCTGTAAGTCGTGATTATATTAGAATTGAAGGTGATAAGGCATATTTTAATAACTCTTGGAAAGCCGCAGGCACGCCTGTAACCTGGAATATGTTGCATTATGATGTGCAATTGATTGGTGGTATTATTTTACACCAAGGTAAAATTTCAGAGATGGCTACAGGGGAAGGTAAAACCTTAGTTTCTACTCTTCCATCTTATCTAAATGCATTAGCTGGCGAAGGAGTGCACTTGGTTACCGTAAATAATTACTTGGCTGTTCGTGACCAAGAATGGAACGGACCAATATTTGAATGGTTGGGATTGAGAGTAGATTGCATCGACAAACATCAACCTAATACCGAAGCTCGTAGAAATGCTTATTTGGCGGATATTACTTATGGAACCAATAACGAATTTGGATTCGACTATTTGAGAGATAATATGGTGCACAATCCCGAAGAAATGGTGCAACGTAAACATCATTTTGCCATGGTCGATGAGGTAGATAGTGTATTGATTGATGATGCGAGAACGCCTTTAATTATTTCAGGCCCAGTTCCTAAAGGCGATCAACAACAATTTCATATATTAAAACCTCGTATTGAATTTTTAATAGCTGAACAAAGAAAAATTGTAAACGCAAGCTTAACAGACGCTAAAAAATTAATTGGAGAAGGAAAAGCAGATAAGGAAACAGGAGGCTTAGCCCTCTTTAGAGCATACCGCGGTCTGCCAAAAAATAGCGCGTTAATTAAATTTTTAAGTGAAGATGGCAACAAACAAATTCTTCAGAAGATAGAAAACTATTACTTAGGAGAGCAGCAACGCAATATGCCTATAGTAGATAGTGAACTTTATTTCACCATCGATGAAAAAAACAACAGTGTAGATCTTACTCAAAAAGGATTGGCTTTAATTACCGGCAACGGCGAAGACGCCAACTTCTTTGTATTGCCAGATATTGCAACCATGCTCACTGCTATTGAAGAAACGGCAGCCAATGCAGAAGAAAAAACACAACAAAAAGAAGCCTTACTTCAAGAATATGCTATCAAAGCAGATCGTATCCATTCGCTTCAACAATTATTAAAAGCTTATACGCTTTTTGATAAAGACGTGGAATATGTAGTGATGGATGGAAAAGTAAAAATTGTTGACGAACAAACCGGACGTATACTCGACGGCCGAAGATATAGTGATGGATTACACCAAGCTATTGAAACTAAAGAAAATGTAACCGTTGAAGCGGCAACGCAAACTTTCGCAACTGTTACTTTGCAAAACTTCTTTAGAATGTATCACAAATTATGTGGTATGACCGGAACAGCAGAAACAGAAGCTGGTGAGTTCTGGGAGATTTACAAATTGGACGTAGTATCTATCCCAACGAATATTTCTATATCAAGAAAAGACCAACAAGATTTAGTTTACAAAACTAAACGTGAAAAATATAAAGCCGTAATAGACGAAATAGAACAATTACGCGAAAAAGGCAGACCGGTATTAGTAGGTACTACTTCGGTAGAAGTTTCTGAATTGCTAAGTAGAATGTTGCAACAAAAGAAAATTCCGCATAATGTATTAAATGCAAAACAACACGAACGGGAAGCACAAATTGTAGCTGAGGCTGGTTTGGCTGGTGCTGTTACCATTGCTACTAATATGGCTGGTCGTGGTACGGATATTAAATTAGGTGCTGGCGTAAAAGATGCAGGCGGATTAGCAATAATTGGCACGGAGCGCCATGAAAGTCGCAGGGTAGATCGTCAGTTACGAGGTCGTGCTGGCCGTCAAGGCGATCCTGGTTCTTCTCAATTTTTTGTTTCCTTAGAAGACGATTTAATGCGTTTGTTTGGTTCTGAGCGTATTGCTTCTTTAATGGATCGTATGGGCCATAAAGAAGGAGAAGTATTACAACACAGCATGATAACCAATTCTATTGAGCGTGCACAGAAAAAAGTAGAAGAAAATAATTTTGGTATTCGTAAAAACTTATTAGAGTATGACGATGTAATGAATACCCAGCGTAATGCAATCTATAAAAGAAGAAATCATGCTTTATTAGGAGAGCGCTTATCTATAGATATCGACAATGCCATGTATGATGTTTGTGCCGACTTTGCTAATCAATTTGATGGTTATAGAGACGAGCAAGCTTTTAAATTAGAAGTCATAAAACACTTAGCTATAGAGCCGTCTTTGGAAGGCATTAATTTTGCAAAAGCAAGTAGTCAAGAACTTACAGAGCATTTATACCAACAAGTAGCTGCTTTTTATGAGCATAAGTGGAACAGCATACAACAACAAATGTTGCCTTCCTTAAAACAAATCTATAACGATAATCATCAAGCACCTGGCAATATCGTAGTGCCTTTCACAGATGGTATTCGTGGATTGCAAATCTACTTGCCATTGCAAGAAAGTATAGAACAAGAAGGGAAGACCGTTTCTAAAACCTTAGAAAAAAATATCACTTTAGCCCTTATTGATGATGCATGGAAGGATCATTTAAGAGGAATGGATGATTTGCGTCAATCCGTAAGAAATGCTACTTATGAACAGAAAGATCCGCTATTAATTTACAAATTTGAAGCCTTTAAATTATTCCAACAAATGATGTTGGATACCAACAAAACGATCATATCATTTTTAATGCGCGCAGGCATACCAGTTGAAAACGGACCTGAAACAGTTAAAAACATACCAAATCAACAAACAGACATGAGCCGTATGCGCACGGAGCACGAACAATTTGGCGACGACCAACAGGAGCATGACGCAAGTTATGCCAATACAGAAGTGCCTAAACGCATGCCCATTGAAGCGGCGCCAAAAATTGGCAGAAACGATGTATGTCCATGTGGAAGTGGCAAAAAATTCAAATCGTGTCATGGACGCGGAGCATAAACCCTATTTTACTAATTGTTTAAGGCATTTCAATTGAAATGCCTTTTTTATTAACTAAAAGAAGACAACTTATTAACAAAATAAATTTAGAGCCCTAATAGTCTTTTTAATCATTTCCTTTTTACTATTTTTGCTTACCCAAAAAGGATAAATTTTAAATTTTACATGAAAAACAATAACAACTCACTCGTATTTGCCGTATTATTGATTTTAGCTGCCGCAGCGCTTCGCGTTGTAAATGCTGAAATGCATTTGTATGCTTTAGCTCCAATTGCAGCTTTAGGTATTTTTGCTGGCGCAAACATTCGCAACCGCTCAAATGCTTTTATAATTACACTTGCTGCCCAATTTTTATCGGATTGTTATTTCCAATTTTTCACAAACACTCCAGGGTTTTATGGTATATCACAATTGTTCAATTATGGGGCAATGGCATTAGTTACCTTTATTGGTATGCAGATGCAAAGCAGAAAAGCACTATCCGTTCTTGGTTATACCCTTTCAGGATCTTTAGTATTTTTTCTATTGTCAAATTTTGGTGTATGGATTCAGGAGTGCTTCGCAAACCCGGCAACACGCATGTATAGTGCAGATCTTAGCGGTTTGGCACAAACCTTCTTAATGGCCTTGCCTTTTTATACACCTACAGGCACAAACTTATTTTTCAATGCACTTGTTAGTGATTTATTTTGCAGCGGTGTATTGTTCGGCGCATTTGCATTATTACAAAAGAAAGCAAGCGCTAAAAGTATTTAACCAATTTTTCACGCATACTTTAGAATATGAATTTTCAATTATCAGAAGAGCAAATTGCTGTGCAAATGGCAGCAAGAGATTTTGCAAAGAATGAATTATTACCAGGCGTAATAGAGCGCGATGATCAACAAAAATTTGCAACAGATCAAATTAAGAAATTAGGCGAGTTGGGTTTTATGGGTATGATGGTAGATCCAAAATATGGCGGATCTGGCATGGATACTATTTCCTATGTATTAGCAATGGAGGAAATTTCTAAAGTAGACGCGTCGGTTTCGGTTTGTATGAGCGTAAACAACTCCTTAGTATGCTATGGCATTGAGAAATATGCAAATGAAGAACAAAAACAAAAATACTTAGTACCCTTAGCTAGCGGACAAAAAATTGGTGCGTTCTTATTAAGCGAACCAGAAGCAGGATCGGATGCTACTTCTCAAAGAACAACCGCGGAAGATAAAGGTGGTTACTATTTATTAAATGGTACAAAAAACTGGATTACGAATGGTAATTCGGCATCTTATTATTTAGTTATTGCGCAAACTTACCCAGAAAAAGGCCACAAAGGCATCAATGTATTTATTGTAGAAAAAGAATGGGCAGGTGTAACAGTAGGTGCTAAAGAAAATAAAATGGGTATTCGCAGTAGTGATACACACAGCATCATGTTCCAAGATGTGAAAGTACCTAAAGAAAATAGAATTGGCGAAGATGGCTTTGGTTTCAAATTTGCTATGCAAACACTTTCTGGTGGTCGTATAGGCATTGCTGCCCAAGCATTAGGTATTGCAAGTGGGGCTTATGAATTAGCCTTAAAATATTCAAAAGAACGTAAAGCATTTGGAACAGAAATTTCAAATCATCAAGCTATCGCGTTTAAATTGGCCGATATGGCAACGGAAATTGAAGCGGCTCGTTTACTATGTTTAAAATCAGCATGGGAAAAAGATAATCACATGGATTATGCTCAATCTTCTGCTATTGCTAAATTGTTTGCATCAGAAATTGCACAACGTGTTACTAATGAAGCCGTGCAAGTACATGGTGGCTATGGTTATGTAAAAGAATTCCACGTAGAGCGTCTAATGCGTGATGCAAAAATTACGCAGATTTATGAAGGTACTAGTGAGGTACAAAAAATTGTAATCAGTAGAAGTATTCTTAAATAAAATAAAATTAAGACAAATAAAAAAGAAGCCAATCATCTGATTGGCTTCTTTTTTATATTGCAAAGTTTGTAGTTTATGGCAAAGTAATAGTAGTTACCACCCCATTATTAGTTAAAGTTGCTTGATTGTCACAAGCACCATTACCATAATCAATAATGCGAATAGTACCATTCGGCACCGTCACTTGTACCGTACCCTCTTTAATCCAATTACAAGAGCGCGCAATTGATAGCCCTTTAGTTATTAAATGCGTTACTTGAGTGCCATTTGGACGTGTTACTATCCAACTTCCTGTAACATTATAACTATCATCAGTTTTTGTAGTAGTTGCATATCCTGTAATCCAAGTGCGGGTTTTTGAACCTGATACTTGAATCGTCCCTGCACCGCTTGCTAAAATAATAGAAGCGTTGGTGTTAACCGTACAATAGATTTGATTATTTGCATTTAAACCCATGTTGGTGACTGTTTTAGTGCCAATCACTTGATTGTTATTAACGAAATAATTGCTGAATGTAATGGTATGTATAGATCCACTGTCTTTATATTTCCCTGTATAACTTACTAAAATAATACCCCTTCTATACTTTCCATCACTGCATAAACAATTGGTAGTGCCAAAATTAATAGTAATCGTATGTGGGACAGCAATCGTATCTCTGGTAATAGTAGCACACTGGCTAGTAGTTTTGAAAGTGCTCAGTGAATTACTTTCTGATGCTTGGTCAGTAATATCCAATATATCGGAGAATGTTTGCTCTGCAGTTGCATGTTCGGTAGCAAATCCGGTATCTTCTACGCTTGATGTTTTTTTACATGCAGTTAGATAAACAGCTGTACTCCATAGCATTATACCTGCGAGTACAATAAAAAAATGTTTTTTCATAGTTACTTAGTTTTAAGGTTGTTGAATTGACTTTTTATTTACTTAATAGTTTAATTATACACGTAATTATCCTAAATAAAGGTTAAAACACCAAAATAGCCAAATAAAGCGTACCTTTGCGGTTCAATAATATAAGTTCTTACTAATGATTTCTTTTTCAACGCTCTCCATGAGAGCTGAATTAACACGTGCTGTCACGGAAATGGGCTTTGAAACACCCACCCCAATACAGCAATTAGTTATACCACATCTTATCTCGTCTCCGGCTGATATCATAGGCCTTGCACAAACAGGAACTGGTAAAACTGCAGCGTTCGGATTACCACTCCTTCATCACACCGATGTTTCCGTAAAGCACGTACAAGGACTAATTCTTAGTCCCACTCGCGAACTTTGTATGCAAATACAAGTAGAGCTCGCTAAATATGGTCAATACATGCCTGGACTGCGCACTTGCGCTGTTTATGGTGGCGTGCCTATTACCAACCAAATACGTGAGGTAAAAACCAACCCTCAAATTATCGTTGCTACTCCAGGTCGCTTAATCGATTTATTGGAGCGTAAAGCCATTTCTCTAGACCATGTTGAATATGTGGTATTAGATGAGGCTGATGAAATGCTAAACATGGGTTTTAGAGAGGATATTGATTTTATCCTTGGAACTACGCCTATGCGTAAATATACATGGTTGTTTTCGGCAACCATGAGTAATGAAGTGCGTGGCATAGCTAAACGCTTTATGACTAAATGGGAAGAGTTTTCTGTTGCCGCAGCCAATGCTACCAACGAAAATATCGACCATCAATATTACGTAACCCAACATCGTAATCGTTTTGAAACCCTACAACGTTTATTAGATTTTACACCAGGTATCTATGGTATCATCTTTACGCGTACGCGCCAAGATTGCCAAGATATTTCTGAAAAACTAATGAAGCAAGGCTATCACGTATCTCCATTACATGGCGATATGGATCAGAAAATGCGTAGCAAAGTTTTAGAGCGTTTCAAAAACAGAACCTTACAAGCTATTGTAGCTACAGATGTGGCTGCTCGTGGTATTGACGTAAATGATATTACACACGTTATCAATTATGAATTACCTGATGACCCAGAAGTGTATACCCACCGAAGTGGTCGTACGGCACGTGCTGGTAAATCTGGTATTTGTATCTCTATTGTTTCTCCAAAAGAAGTAGGTAGCATTCGTACCATTGAACGTATTGTAAAAAATAAATTCAACAAATGTGATATTCCAGATGGTGCAGAGATTGTACGTAAACGTTTATTCCATTTCTTAGAGCAAATTGAAAATGTACAACCAGAAAGCGAATTTGCTGATGTATATCTGAATATGATTCATGAGAAGTTTGAAACAATGGAAAAAGATGAGTTAATCAAACGACTTATCTTCTTACAATTGCAAGAAACCATTCAAACCTATCAAAAATCACATGACCTCAACGCGGTTGGTGGTGATGGTAAAAGTGCAGGTGTTGCTGTTCGTGGGGCTGTATGGACCCGTATGTTCTTGAACATTGGACAGAAAGATGGCTTTAACGAAGCAAGTCTTACACAATTTATCTGCGACCAAACAGATTTAAAACCAGAAGTTTTGGATCGTGTAACGGTAAGAGATTTGAGCAGTTTTTACAATGTTAAAACAGATGTTGTAGATTTGATTATAGAAAGCATCAGCTCTAAAAAATTCAAAGGACGTAAATTACGTACTGAAGAAGCAGATAAGAAAGATGCATCTCGCGGCCCAAGCCGTGGAGGATATGGTGGTGGCCGACCAGGTGGCGATAGAAGTGGTGGCGGAAGAAGCTATGGCGGTGGCGACCGAGGTGGCAGAGGCTATGGTGGCGATCGTGGTAATAGCGAACGTAGTGGTGGTGGCAGAAGCTATGGCGGAGATCGCCCTAGTGGTGGCGAACGAGGAGGCTATTTCAAATCGAGAGAGGAGAAAGCAGGTCGTTCAAGTGGCGCAGGAAGAGGCGACAGCTACAGAGGTGGTGGACGCAGCCGCGACTAAACTAAAAATTTCACCCAAACTAATTATTAGGTATGCAAAAAGCTACACTCATAATTGGATTCAGTTTAATGCTTTTTATGAGTTGGAGCGCACAAGCTCTAACTCATGAAAAAAAGCATGCAAAAAGCACATCTTCCAAAGATAAACACGTTAGCCATCATGCAAACTATTCAAATGAAATAGAAGGCATAGCCAGTTATTATCATAAAAAATTTGAAGGTAGAAAAACAGCTACTGGTTCCATATTTAAACACCATTTATACACTGCGGCATCTAATCGATTTCCATTAAACACCTATGTAAAGGTTACCAATTTAAACAATCACAAAGAAGTGTATGTACTCATTAATGATAGAATGAGCGCAAACAATAAAAGGGTTATAGACTTAACCAATGCTTCAGTAAAAAAACTACAATTTAAATGTAGTGGATTGGTAAAAGTTAGATTAACCAAAGTTTCAAAAGCAATTGCTGAGGAATTTATTGCATCCTATACAGAGGAGGTGAAAGAGAAGGATACTTTATCTACTAGTATGGATAAAGCAACTAAGAAAGTCCATAAAAAGAAGTTGAGCAATAAAAAACAAAAAGTTACTCCTACAAATAAATCATCAAAAAGTAATTCAAAAAAACAAGCAGTAAAGCCCATTCAAAAAAAGCCCCTCAAAAAAATAGTAAAATAAATAGTATGAATATTCTATTTGCAATACAAGAGATTCCGGGCAAAGGGCGAGGCATAGTTTCTTTGCAAGACATTGAAGCAGACTGCATCATTGAAGTTGCTCCTGTACTAGTAATGACAAAAGAAGAACGTATGCATTTAGATCAAACTAAATTACACGATTATATTTTTGAATGGGAAGCAAATGGTAAAGACCAATGCTGTGTTGCCCTAGGACATGTTTCTATGTACAATCATAGCTATCAGTCTAATTGCGAATATTTCATGGATTATGAGCAGGAACTCATGTTTATAAAAACCGTTAGCGCTATAAAAGCAGGAGAAGAATTACTTATCAATTATAATGGTGATTGGAATAACGAAACGCCCCTTTGGTTTGAAGCCATTAAATGATCCCCAATGCACGCCTGCACAAGGGTGCGACGCAACGAATGCTAAATAGTATTTCCCTTGTTTGTTTACAAAAAATAAATACAACAAATTCTAGAAGAATTCTGTTATATAGAATAGATTTGTAGAACAATCATCATGGCGAAGAAAAAACCTATAGAAGCAGCAAAATTAAGCTCGGAGCGCATTGAAAGTATCTTTGTAAAAGGAGCACGCATGCACAATTTGAAGAATATTGATGTGCATTTTCCCAAAAACAAATTGATTGTAGTTACAGGTGTTAGCGGATCTGGCAAATCTTCGCTTACTATGGACACCTTATTTGCAGAAGGGCAACGACGCTATGCAGAAAGTTTAAGTTCTTATGCGCGACAATTCTTAATGCGCCTTGACAAACCTGATGTTGACTATATTCAAAATATTTGTCCGGCTATTGCTATAGAGCAAAAAGTAAGTGCGCGCACACCAAGAAGTACGGTGGGTAGCATGACAGAATTGAGTGATTATATTCGTTTATTATATGCAAGAATTGGCAGAACCTATTCGCCCAAAACAGGCATGGAAGTAAAACGTGACCGAGTAGAGGATGTAGTAGCATATATAAAAAATTTAAAGCCTGCTAGCAAAGTGTATGTCCTTGCAACTTTTAAAACTCATTACGAACGAAGTGTAACAGAGGAAGTTCAAGTACTTGTCCAAAAAGGATTTACGCGTTTATATATTCCAAATAAGGGAATTGTAAACATGGAAGCAATAGAAGATTCTAAGGCTATACTTGAAAAAAAAGGAAGTATTGCCTATTTATTAATTGATAGAATCGTAGTGAACGAATTTGACGAAGACACCTTGCATCGCATAGCAGATAGTATACAGCTTGCTTTTTATGAAGGTGAAGGCGCGTGTGAATTATCGATTAATGAAAATGAGTTTATTTCATTTAGTAATAAATTTGAACGAGATGGCATTCAGTTTTTAGACCCTACCCCACAGTTATTTTCCAATAACAACCCCTATGGTGCATGTCCAGTTTGTGAAGGATTTGGCACGGTTTTAGGCATAGATAAAGACCTCGTAATACCGGATACTAGTTTGAGTACCTATGAAGGAGCAGTAGCCTGTTGGAAAGGAGAGAAAATGAATAATTATCTTGTTCAGTTTATAAAACAAGCTAGTGCTTTCGATTTTCCCATTCATAAACCTATAGCCCAATTAAACGATGCACAGTATAAACTATTATGGGAAGGCAATGCCAAAGTAAGTGGCATACAGGACTTCTTTAGCATGGTAGAACAAAACTTATATAAAGTGCAATACCGTGTTTTACAAGCCCGCTTTAGAGGCCGAACAGCTTGTAATGCATGTAATGGTAGTAAACTAAGAAAAGAAGCCAGCTATGTAAAAATAGCTGAGAAAACAATAGATCAATTAATGCAAATGCCTATACAACATTTGCAAATTTGGTTTGACACCCTCTCTTTAAATCAATACGATGAGGAAGTAGCTAAACGAATTTTAATTGAAATCCATCAGCGTTTAAGAACCATGATGGATGTAGGCTTGAGCTATTTAACACTAGAGCGATCTTCTGCAACACTGAGTGGCGGAGAAAGTCAACGCATACAACTTACTAAGTTCTTAGGTAGCAATCTCTCCGACTCTATGTACATTTTAGATGAGCCCAGCATAGGATTGCATGCAAGAGACACAGCGCGATTGATAAACGTATTAAAAAATTTACGCGACTTAGGCAATACCGTTATTGTAGTAGAGCACGACGAGATGATGATGCGCGAAGCAGATTACATCATCGATATGGGACCATTTGCAAGTTATTTGGGAGGCGAAGTGATAGCAAGTGGCACATTTAAAGAATTGATAGCTAATCCTAAAAGCTTAACAGGGGCTTATTTGTCTGGTCAAAAACAAATTGCACAACCAAAACAAAAAAGAAAAGCGCAAGGCACTATTGTATTAGAAGGCTGCAGACAACACAATTTAAAAAATATAGATGTTAGTTTCCCGTTGGGTGTTTTATGTGTTGTAAGTGGCGTGAGTGGATCTGGCAAAACAAGTTTGGTGAAACACACTCTTTTGCCTGCTATAGAAAAAGCCCTTCATATCAATCCATCTAAAGCTGGTATTCACAAACAATTATCAGGCGATCTTGCTATGATTCAACATATTGAAATGGTGGATCAAAACCCCATAGGTAAATCATCTAGAAGCAATCCTGTAACCTATATTAAAGCTTACGATGAAATTAGGGCCTTGTATGCAAAGCAGGGGCTTTCAAAAATTAATGGATTTGAACCAAAACATTTTTCCTTCAATACCGATGGTGGAAGATGTGATACCTGTCAGGGCGAAGGTAGTATTTTAGTAGAAATGCAATTCTTAGCCGATGTGCATTTACCCTGTGATAGCTGCAAAGGAAAACGCTTTAAGGATGAAGTATTAGAAGTGCGTTATAAAGAAAAAAATATTTATGATGTATTATGTATGAGTGTTGATGAAGCTATCGATTTTTTTAATGAAGAAAAGAAATTAGTTAAAAACCTACAGCCTTTAGCAGATGTAGGCTTGGGCTATGTGAGCCTTGGTCAAAGCTCCAACACCTTAAGTGGTGGCGAAGCGCAACGTATAAAATTAGCTTCCTTTTTAGGCAAGGGTGCACACAAAGAAAAAGTCTTATTCTTATTTGATGAACCTACAACAGGATTACATTTTCATGATATTGAAAAACTATTAAAATCATTTGATGCATTGATACAACAAGGACATTCCATTGTCGTTATTGAGCACAATACAGATGTAATGAAATATGCAGATTGGCTTATAGAAATAGGACCAGAAGGTGGCGAAGAAGGTGGCTATCTTATATACGAGGGGCTTCCTGAGCAATTGCAGAAAAGCAAAAAAAGCGTTACTGCAGCCTATCTCAACTTTTAAAATTGAGCAGCAATTAACTGCTTAGTATAGGGGTGAGTAGCCTGATCATACAAATGATTTGCAGCAATGCGCTCTGCAATATTACCATTTTGCATAACTAAAATATTATCGCTCATATATTGCACCACTTGCAAATCGTGACTTATAAACAAATAGCTTAAAGACAACTCTCGTTTTAGCAATAAAAATAAATCAAGAATTTGCGCTTGTATTTGCACATCCAAGGCCGCAACACTTTCATCACAAATCAATAATCGAGGTTCGAGTGCAAGAGCTCTTGCAATACCAATTCTTTGTCGCTGCCCTCCAGAAAATTGATGTGGATATTTATCAAGCGTATCGGTTGGCATTTGTACTAAATCCATCAAAGAGCACATTCTTTTTTCTAGTGTCGATTTATCATAATGAAGATGCACCTGCAATAATTCTCGAAGTACTTCTTTGATAGTAAGCTTAGGATTTAATGATGCTAATGGATCTTGAAAAATGAGTTGGATACCTTTTCTAATTTTCAACCAATCTGCTTTTTTTGCGTTTACTAAATCATATCCTTCAAAATTTACTGTACCCTTACTAAATGGCACTAGTCCTAACAATGCTTTTGCCAAAGTGCTTTTGCCACAACCACTCTCGCCTACCAATCCTAAAACTTCTCCCTGATGAATAGAAAAACTAATATCTTTAACGGGTTGAATAGCAGGTTTTGTTTTCGTAAATAAAGAAGAAAACGAATTATAGCTTACTGCTACATGATTTAATTCAAGAACAGTCTTAGAAGACAATACAGATGGATATTGTAATACATAAGCTTCTTTTTTAGCTATAGTTGGGGCTGCATTTAAAAGTGATTGGGTATAGGTAGCTTGTGGGTTTTCAAAAATTGCTTTAGCATTACCTTGCTCCATTACCAAACCTTTTTGAAGTACCACTAATTCGTTTGAGAAATATTGAGCTAATTTTAAATCATGGGTTATGAAAATAAATGCTGTCCCATGCTTTTCTTGTAAGTGCTTCATCAGCAATACAATTTCCAATTGTACTTGAGCATCTAAAGCAGTAGTAGGTTCATCAGCAATTACAATGGCAGGTTTGTTACACATAGCCATGGCAATGATTACGCGCTGCTTTTGTCCGCCCGATAACTGATGTGGATATTTATGAAAAAGATGGTCTGCATCTAAATGAACTTCATTTAAGGCCTCTTTTGCAAGTAGCACTGCTTTATGAACATCACATTGCTGATGCACTAAGATTGCTTCTTTGATTTGATTGCCTATAGTCATGCTAGGATTTAATGCACTCATAGGTTCTTGAAAAATTAGGGCTAATTGTTTTCCTCTAACAGTCTGCCATTGAGCTCCATTGCATTGCAATAAATTAACGGCTGTATTATCTAGACGTAAAAAAGCAGCTCCTTCTGCAATTAGTGTATGAGGCAATAGGCCCATTAAAGTTAGGGCTGTAATTGACTTACCCGATCCGCTTTCCCCTACAATAGCAAGCGTAGACTTAGGATAGAGCGTAAATGACAAATCCTTAACTACACAATTATGTGGAGCATTAGCAAGGCTAATATTTAGGTTTTCAACTTGTAATACCGGATGCACAATGGAATTAAAAATGTAAATGTTTAACTGTTAATCCTTGATTAATTAATTGCTTGAGCGATTCAATACCTATTTGTAAATGATTATCTACATAAGTAGCCGTTACTTGAGAATCGCTTTCTGCAGTTTTTACACCTTCGGGAGTCATGGGTTGATCAGAAACTAATAAAAGAGCTCCCGTTGGAATTTGATTATAAAACCCAGTTGTAAAAATAGTAGCTGTTTCCATGTCTATAGCCATGGCTCTAATTTTAATGAGGTAGTCTTTAAATTCATCATCATGCTCCCAAACTCTTCTATTGGTAGTATATACAGTACCCGTCCAATAATCAATATTAAAATCTCGAATAGTTGTAGAAATAGCTTTTTGCAAAGCAAAGGATGGAAGTGCAGGAACCTCTTGCGGAAAATAATCGTTAGAAGTACCCTCTCCTCTGATAGCTGCAATTGGTAAGATTAAATCGCCCACTTCATTCTTTCTTTTTAGTCCCCCGCATTTGCCTAAAAACAAAACGGCTTTTGGATTAATAGCACTCAACAGATCCATCATTGTGGCAGCACTAGCACTTCCCATACCAAAATTAATAATGGTAATCCCATTAGCCGTAGCACATTGCATGGGTTTATCTACACCCACAATAGGAACATTAAACTGCTTGGCAAACATGTTTACATACTTGCTAAAATTGCATAGTAGAATATAACTACCAAAATCTTTTAACTCTTGACCGGTATATCTTGGCAACCAGTTTTTTACAATTTCTTCTTTTGTTTTCATAAAAAAGATTTTAATAAAGTTATTAATAATTAAATAAAAAAGGACTCTTCCATGAAGAGTCCTTTTAAAATAAATGGAGCTTATTAATCTGGTCTATCCCCTTCTAAAAAAGTATTAATCGTTTGGATAGGTGATGGATTGAGCGGACCGTTTGAATTATTGGGCGCTACTGAATAGCCACTTAAATAAGATTCATTGGTTGCTACGCCATGATCCATAGTCATGTTTTTGCGCATATAGGCAGGCACGTTTTCAATGTCGTCTACATTATTGTTTTTATTAAAACCATTGCTCATATTTCTTAAGCGCTCCACACGCTCTTCAAATGCACGTTGTTGTTGCTCAAACAAACGCTTTTCTTCCATCTCGTGCTCCAATAAAAAATTACGCGCTGGTTCTGGTTGTGGCGACACGGTATAGGTTGGAGCTTCCGTAACAACTAAGGTAATTTCCTCCTCATAAGATGGTTGCACTGTTTTAGCGATATGCAAATTAGATGACATATTTGATTGCATAGAAGCAATTGGTGTGTCTACTGAAATAGAAGTTGTTGCTTGTACGCTTGCAACCGGAGCACTTACTAGTTCTACAACTGCTTGCGGTGGTGCAGAAAAACTAGTTGGCTCTGCAGGAGCTTCTGGTGCAACAGGTGCTACAAAAACTGCTAGTTCAGCAACATATGAAGAAGTTGGTGTTTCAAAATTTTCAGTTGGCGTAGTAGGTGCTACTAAAGTTGGCATCATGGAATTTGCAACTGGTGCTTCCACAACTATTGCTTTAGGAGCTTGTTCTTCGGTGTGAACAGCCGCTGAGGTATCTTCTAATGAAACAACTATTTTATTAGCTTCATTTTTCATTTCATCAATTTCTCCTTTATGCTTAAAGCCTGTAGCAATAACCGTTACAGATATTTTATCGCCCAAAGAAGCATCTTGACCCATACCTAAAATAACTTCACAATCGTCACCTGCTTGTGCTTGAATATAGGCTTGGATAATATCATTTTCATCCATCGTATGTTCAAATTCTCCAGGAGAAGAAAGGATATTTAGTAATATCCATTTAGCACCATGGATATTATCATCATTTAACAATGGAGAATTCAACGCTTGTTCTGCTGCTAGTTGAGCTCTGTTTTCGCCAGCTATTTGTGCACTTCCTAAAATGGCTCTTCCACCATTTCTCATTACCGTAGACACATCGGCAAAGTCGGTATTAATTTGACCTGTTGTATTGATAACATCCGTTATACATTTTGCAGAAATAGCTAACACATCATCTGCTTTTGAGAAAGCTTGTGTGAAAGGTAAATTACCAAATTGCTGACGCAATTTGTCATTGGAAAGAATTAGCAACGTATCTACATGTTCTCTCATTCTTTCTATACCTTCTTCAGCTTGTTTCAATCTTTTTTTCCCTTCATAGGTAAACGGCGTTGTAACAATACCTACGGTTAATATGCCTAAATCTCTACAAATTTTAGCAACAACCGGAGCACCACCCGTACCTGTTCCACCACCCATACCAGCAGTTACGAAAACCATTTTGGTATTTACTTTTAAAAGTTTTTCAATATCGTCATAACTTTCTTCACATGCTTGTTTCCCAATTTCAGGATTTGCTCCTGCACCTAAACCTTGTGTAAGGTGTGGGCCTAATTGAACCTTATTGGCTATTGGGCTTAATGCCAATGATTGAGAATCGGTATTACATACAATAAAATCTACGCCTTCAATGCCTAAGCTGTGCATATAATTTACAGCATTGCATCCACCTCCACCAACACCAATTACTTTGATGATGGATGATTGATTTTTTGGGATTTCGAAATGTATCATTTTAAATTATTTTTTTGGGTTAGTTGTTTGGGGTTCTTGTTATATTTTATTTTAATTCTGCATCTTGAGCGTCTGTTTGCACTTCCTCAAAAAGCTCGATCAACTTATCCTTAAATTGGGTAAGTATATTTCTTCTTTTTGAGCCAGTTGTATTAATGTGCTTACTTGGCTCATTATCAGATGTAGTATTAGTTTGGTTCATTACTACTGTAGTTGCGGTTTCAGTAGTATTGGTTGCGTCCGAAATTACATCATCTTGATTTTGTTTAATAACATTTTTCAAATAAGAATTCCCCATATCGTTGATAACTTGTAGGGCTCCATTTTCTAAATCGTCAAATCCTCTTAAAACTAGACCTATACAAGTAGAATACATAGGGTTCATAGCTGCACTGGCAAAGCTACTATCGCCGCCAATATGTTCATTTGGATCGCCTATTCTAGAGCTTAAACCGGTTACAAAATCAGCTAATTGTGTCACATTTTTCAATTGAGAACCACCACCAGTGATGATGATACCACCATGCAAACGCGTATCCATACCAATTTGCTTAAGATGAAAATATACTTGCTCTAAAATCTCATGCATACGCGCCTGAATAATCATGGATAGATTTTTCACCGATACCTGTTTAGCAGGCATACCCTTTATTCCAGGAATAGAGATATAGGCATTATCCACGGCACTGGAAGCTAATGCAGAACCATGAATAACTTTCATTGCTTCGGCTTGAGCTCTTAATACACCCAAACCTGTTCTGATATCATTGGTTACATTTACACCCGCATATGGGATAACCGCAGTGTGTTTTAAAATTCCATCATAAAATACCGCTAAATCGGTAGTGCCACCACCAATGTCTACAATAGCTACACCCGCTTCTAAATCTTCATCGCTAATTACAGCAGCGGCACTTGCAAGAGGTTGTAGGATAATATCAATCATTTCTAACCCTGCTTTCTCAATACAACGTTTGATATTTTTTATAGCATTTTTATCGCCCGTAACAATATGAAAATTGGCACCAATTTTCACTCCGTTCATTCCTACTGGCGAAGATGTTGTTTGAATGTTATCAACAAAATACTCTTGAGGTATAATATCTACAATACGATCGCCTGCTGGAATATAGGTTTTATATTGGTCTTTCAATAACATGTCAATATCCTGCTTGGTAATTTCACTATCGGTATTTACCCGAACGCGATCACCTCTTGTTTGCAAGCTCTTGATATGCTGACCAGCAATACCAACATATACATTTTTAATTTCTAGATTTGGATTTGATTTTTTACAATCTGCAATAGCATTTTGAATAGACTTTACACATTCGTCTATATTTACTACTACACCATGGTTAACACCAGCAGAATCGGCCCTACCAAAACCAACGATTTCGATTTTCCCGAATTCATTTTTTACGCCAGCTATAGCTACCACTTTTGTTGTACCGATATCTAATCCTACGATGACTTCTTGTTTATTTTGTATCATTTTGAGTTGTTAATTTATTTTTTAAGAATGTATTTGGGTTGAGTATTGCTTTTTTGTTTGTTCTTATTCTTTTGTGGCTTCTTGGGGACTTCCTTCTTCTTTATTTTGCTTTTTATTTTCTGCGGTTGTGCTTTTCTTAGTGCTTTTGGAGGTGGCTTATCTTTAACTATCGGATCTGCATTTTTATTGGTACTTAATTTAGGTACTACTATAGGTGCTTTAGCATTAATTTGTTTAGGGAAACTATCATTTACAGTTTGATTACCAATAATACTCTTCACCCAATCAATGTTCTCATTTTTATTTATGTCTTTAATTTCTGGTAAACTCAATTTTGGTTTTGCAATTAGCTGTCCATCAAATCGAGCATCTATGGTAGTATATAAATTCCAACCTATTTTTTTTAGCAACTTCCTGTAAAACAAAAAGACATTAGATAATTTGTTATTCAAATTACTAGTATCTCCTAATATAATTAATTGTTTTCCTAAAGCTGTCAATATCGCAAAATCGTTAGTATCTCGCACCACAATCATTTGTGTTTGTGCATTCCAGAATGTATCCGCTTCAATATAATCTGCTATAAAAGCTATAGACTTAAAGGTATTTAACTTAGTAGCGTAAGCAGCGCTAGGCACATTAGTGACAGCCATTAACACTGGTGTATAAGATTCTGATAATGGTATAGGATGTAGCGTTCGGTCTAAATAATAGGAAGCTCCGTTTTGCTCAAATACTCTTATAAACGGTGTTTTTTGTTCAACCTCAACTTGCAGGTTATTATTAACATCAATAAATGCTTCTGCATTCTGAATCCAAGAATTTTTATTTAAGAAACGCTCTACTTTAGAAATTGTTTCCCCATTTACTGATTGATTTGCAATATCATCACCAAATTGAGTATGTAATATGCGTTGAATATAGGAAGCATTTAAAAAATTTGCTGCCGCTGGGTTAGTAATACTAATTTTTACAGCATGTATAGATTTTTTATTTTGCCATTTAAAACCATACAACAATACCCATACACTTGTAGCCAACACAAGTAATGTAAGCAATATTATTGCCCATTTACGTATCGTATTTTTAGTTTCTAGCTGCATTTATTTACTTTCTAAAATTGTTTTAATAGGTTGTATCAATTGATCTATATCTCCAGCGCCTGCAGTTATTATTAGTTCTATTGCATGATCTTGTATAAATTGCAAAGTCGCTTCTTTGCTTAACACCGTACCCTTATTCACCTGCATTGCAGATAAGATTAGCTCAGAAGTAACTCCTTCCATAGGCAATTCTCGTGCAGGATAAATTGGCAATATAATTAGTTCATCTGCTAAAGAAAGACTTGAAGCAAATCCATCTACTAAATCTTTAGTTCTTGAAAATAAGTGCGGTTGAAAAACTACTAAACACTTTTTATTAGGATACAGATTTTTGGCACTTTTAATAAGTGTTTCCAGTTCTGCAGGATGGTGTGCGTAATCATCTATGTAAATAGAGTCAGTAGACTTAACAATATATTCGAATCTTCTTTTGATACCCTTGAAATTTGCAAAACAAGCTTTAGCTTTTTCTAAATCTAAGCGCATCGTATAGCAAACAGTAAATGCTGCCAATGCATTTTCAATATTATGAAGACCTCCAATTTGCATTACAACATCTTGCAACTGAAACCATTTAGAAGAAATATTAAAGCGATAAGAACCATTTTCAATTTCCAATCCACTTGCGTATACATCAGCATTCGTATCGTTTAAACTATAGGTAATAATACGATCGGCAACTAAATCGCCGGCACGTTTTAAACCATATTTTGCAATTAATGTGCCCCCTTTTTTAATTTTTGTCGTATACGCTATAAACGCATCTTCCATACTTTCTGCAGTACCATAGATATCCAAATGATCAGCATCCATAGAAGAAAGAACAGCAATAGAAGGATTTAATTTCAAAAAACTACGATCATATTCATCTGCTTCAATAACAGCATTTGGCGCATCAGAACTCCAATAATTAGTATTATAATTAACGGAGATGCCGCCCAAAAATGCATTGGCTCCAACACCCATCTCTCTAAGCAAAAAAGCACACATAGTAGAGATGGTTGTTTTTCCATGGGTGCCGGCTACCGTTACAGAGAATAATGAAGTAGAAATGGCTTCTAGTAAATCACTTCTTTTATAAAGGGTATACCCATTATCCTTATACCAGTTCAGCTCTTTATGATCCTTAGGTATAGCTGGCGTAAAGACCACTAAATCTATTTCTTTTTGTAGTAAATCAAGGTCATCTTCATAGTGAATAGCCATACCTTCATTCTCTAATTGACTTGTTAAGCTTGTTCTTGTTTTATCATAACCAAATACTTTAACCCCTTTTTGATTAAAGTATCTTGCTAAAGCACTCATACCGATGCCGCCGATGCCAATAAAATAAATATTTTTGATTGAATTTATGGCTATCATGATGCTATAGTAATTATATGGTTAGCAATAAGTTCGTCGGCATTAGTAATTGCAATTTTATTTAACTGATGTGCATATTGATTACAAATAGCTTCATCTTGAAGTAGCGAGGCTAACTTAGGTAACAAATCTGTAGTTATGTCTTTATCTAAAACCATACTCGCCGCATGTCTGTTTACCAAAGACATTGCATTTGCTTTTTGATGATCTTCAGCAGCAAATGGATAAGGCACGAAGATAACAGGCTTTGCCACAATCGATAATTCTGAAATGGCTAAAGCGCCTGCTCTAGATATAATGATATCAGCCGCTGCATAGGCATAATTCATCTCTTTAATAAAATCACGTACCACTACTCTATCAGCAAAAGAACTTGTTTCTTTTTTGGCTTGCTCATAAAAAGAAGTTCCTGTTTGCCAAATTAATTGCACTGGCTGTTGCAGTATTTCAGACAAACTGCTTGCAATAGTTTTATTGATACTACTAGCTCCTAAACTACCCCCTACTATAAGTACCGTTTTATATTGATGCGTTAATCCGAAAAATTCGTTTCCTTGATATTTAGAAATCGCATTCGTTGCAATTTCTGACCTAACTGGATTGCCTGTCAATACAACTTTACGATTTGGGAAAAAGTGTTCCATATTTGGATATGCCGTACAAATCATACTAGCTTTTTTAGCTAAGTATTGATTAGACTTACCTGCAAAAGAATTTTGCTCTTGAATGAGCGTAGGAATATTCATAAGTTGCGCCATAAATAAAATGGGGAAACTTGCATAACCTCCAACACCAACAACAACATCTGGCTGAAAGTCTTTTATAATTGATCTAGCTTGCAAAAAAGCTTTAATTAGCTTGTAAGGCAAACTAAAATTCTTCAATAAATGAGCTCTATTAAATCCAACAATATCTAAGCCAATAATTTTAAATCCAGCTTGAGGAACTTTTTCCATTTCCATTTTATGCTTAGCACCAACGTATAATAATTCATGCGCTTGATTATTTTTTTTCAAGGCATGACCAATAGCAAGCGCCGGGAAAATATGTCCCCCAGTTCCACCACCAGCAATTATTATTTTTAGTGCAGCCATTAGTTAGTTGCTTTATTTAGTTCAGAAATTTTGTGTTCCGTACCTTCTGTTTCACCCACATTACTGCTCACACTTAAAATAATTCCTATTGCAATACTCGTAAACCAAATTGACGAACCACCCATGCTCACCATTGGTAGTGTAAGACCCGTAACCGGTAATAAACTTACATTTACACCCATATTCAACATAGCCTGAAACACCAAGGTAATACTTAAACCTACTGCAAGAAATGCACCGTATGCATAAGGGCATCGTTGAAAAATGCGAATACAACGCCATAAAAAGAGCATGTATACAAACATTAAAACAGCACCACCTAATAAGCCATATTCTTCAATGATAATAGCATAAATAAAATCAGAATAAGGGTGTGGTAAAAAATTACGCTGCATACTTTTACCTGGTCCTAAGCCTTTCAAACCCCCATTAGCAATAGCAATTTTCGCTTGTGTAGCCTGAAATTCATCTTCTTTATCATCATCCGAATTAACCACTTTTTTCTCTGCACTTACATACGTTAAAATCCTGTTTTTCCAAGTAGCTGCACGTGGACCTATGTTAAATAATATCATTAATCCTATGAGCCCTATCCCAGATACTGCTAGTATAAAAATATGTTTTACGCTTACTCTACCTATATAAAATAAAATGCAACAAGTAAAACCTAACATTAAGGCTGTAGATAAGTTAGCAGGCAAAATCAATACACATATTATTATAACAGGCAATACTACTGGAATAAAACCTTTATAGAAATCTTTAATTACCTCTTGTTTTAAACTCAAAACTCTAGCTAGGTATACAAATAATGCAAGCTTAGCAAAATCAGATGACTGAAAGGTAATGTTTACTACTGGCAAAGAAACCCATCGGCTACCATGGTTTAATTTAGTACCATAAATCAACGTATAAATTAACAATAAAATAGCAATGTATAAGGCCAATCGAGACCAACTAATGAAACGGGTATAATTTATCTTATGTGTAAAATAAATAGTAGCTAAGCCTACAAACATATATCCCAAATGCTTTATTAAATAGAAGAGTGTGTTTTTCTCCATCTTATAAGCCAAAGAACAAGTAGCACTATAAACAGCTAACAAACTGATAAGTGCAAGAATTAACACCAAAGCCCAAATCACTTTGTCGCCTCTTAATTTTGGTATTGCCTTGTTTAAATTCATACTTATAGTGCTTTTACGGCATTTTTAAATTGTTCACCACGATCTTCAAAATTTTTAAACAAATCGAAACTTGCACATGCTGGAGATAATAAAACAGCATCCCCTTTTTCTGTTATATCATAAGCTATTTTCACTGCCTCTGTTGCACTTGATGCATCATAAATAGCAGGTACAATATCTTCAAATGACTGATGTAAAATAGTATTGTCTATACCCAAGCAAATAATTGCTTTAACTTTTTCTTCAACTAAATATGCAATTTCATTGTAATCATTACCCTTATCTACACCGCCAAGAATCAATACAGTTGGCTTATTCATGCTTTCTAATGCAAACCAAACAGCATTAACATTAGTTGCCTTACTATCATTGATATACTCTACACCCTTAATGGTTGCTACCTTTTCTAATCTATGCGATAAGCCATTAAAACTAGTTAAGCTTTCTCTGATTTTTTCTTTTCTGATACCAGCTACTTTTGCAGATATACCGGCAGCCATACTGTTGTATTGATTGTGCTTTCCTCTCAATGACAATTCATTTATTGACAATTCAAACAGATCTTGATTTACATCAATTATCATTTGCTCCCCTTTGATCATAGCTCCTTCTTGGTTATTAGTTGTGTTATTCATTGTAAAAAATAATTGCTTTGCTTTAGTTGTGTGGTTTAGTAAATATGCATTGATAGCATCATCATCTTGGTTAATAACAAAACAATCTGTATCAATTTGGTTTTCGGTTATTTTAAATTTAGCTTGTACATAATTTTCAAATTTGTAATCATATCGATCTAAATGATCTGGAGTAATGTTCAACAATACAGCAATATTGGGTCTAAATGTTTTGATATCATCTAATTGAAAACTACTCACTTCCATAACATACCATTCACAAGGATTTTCAGCAATTTGCTTTGCAAAACTGATTCCTATATTTCCAACAAGCGCAACATTCATTTCTGCTCTAACCAACATATCATAAATCCAAGATGTAGCTGTACTCTTTCCATTTGATCCCGTGATAGCAATTATTTTACTGTCACCTTTGTATCTAAATCCAAACTCAATCTCACTAATTAATTCTATTCCGTGCTTGCGTATAATTTTTACCGCTTCGTTTTTTTCACTAATACCGGGGCTTTTAATAATCGTGCTGGCTTCAATTATCTTTGCAATAGTATGACCACCCTCTTCAAATTCAATTGCTTGTTCTGATAGTATTTTCTTAAATTGATCTTTTATCACGCCCCCATCCGATACAAATACGCTAAAGCCAAGCTTCTTTGCAAGCAAAGCTGCGCCTACACCACTTTCCGCAGCACCTAAAACAACAATATGTGTAAATTCAACTGACATGTTTTATCGAATCTTCAAGGTTACAATACTTAATATAGAAAGCATGATGGCTATAATCCAAAAACGAGTTACAATTTTACTTTCATGATAACCCAATTTTTGATAATGATGATGCAAGGGAGACATTAAGAAAATGCGCTTGCCTTCTCCATATTTCTTTTTTGTTTTTTTGAAATACCATACCTGCAACATAACAGACAAATTCTCTACCAAGAAAATACCGCAGATGATTGGAATCAATAATTCTTTACGAACAATAATTGCAAGTGAAGCGATAATACCCCCCAATGCCAGACTACCTGTATCGCCCATAAACACTTGCGCAGGATATGCATTGTACCATAAAAACCCAATACAAGCACCTACAAAAGCACCCACAAAAATGGACAACTCGCCCAAATTTGGAATGTGCATAATATTTAGATAACTCGCGAATACATAATTACCAGAAACGTAAGCAAATACGCCCAGGCAAATACCCGCTACTGCCGAAACACCAGTTGCTAATCCATCAATACCATCTGTTATATTTGCCCCATTTGATACGGCAACGATAATAAAGGTTACAAATAATATATAAATCAACATTGTAGCTACAGACTGATAAGAACCAAAAACACTTGCTATTGCTGCATAACTTAACTCATGTGTTTTTACAAACGGTATGGTTGTTGTAGCTGCTTTTACTCTTACATAGGTATGCACTTTGTTATTTTCATCTACACGATGATAAGGTGCCGACATGATTTTTTCGGTTGGATTAGCTACAATTTCCTTCCCAAGAGTTACTTCTCTTGTGGTAATTACATTCTGATTGTAATACATAGTAATACCAATAATTGCTCCTAATCCGATTTGACCTAAAATTTTAAATCTTCCCGCTAATCCTTCTTTATTTTTCTTAAATACTTTGATATAGTCATCAATAAAACCAACTACTCCGCACCAAATTGTAGATACCACCATTAAAATAATATACACATTGGTTATACGCGCAAATAATAAAGTGGGAATTAAAATAGCGGCTATAATAATTAAACCACCCATGGTAGGGGTTCCTTTTTTTTGTTGTTCTCCTTCCAATCCTAATTCTCTTACTGTTTCGCCAATTTGTTTTTTCTGTAAAAATTTAATTAGTCGTTTACCAAACAACATGGATATAACTAAAGATAAGATTACCGCTAGAGAAGCTCTGAAGGTGATGTAATAAAAAACCCCTGTACCCGTAAGGTTAAAGTGCTCTCTTAAATAAGTAAATAAATAGTATAACATAGTTTTACTTTTCTAGTGTTTTAAAGAAGTCTACAATCATTTGAGCATCATCGAAAGGATGTTTTGTGCCATTTATTTCTTGATAAGTTTCGTGGCCTTTCCCAGCTATTAGAATAATATCATTTGGCTTTGCTAACAAACATGCCGTTTGAATTGCAGCCGCACGATCTTCTATGCGTAACGCAAACTTTTTCTTGCTAATGCTTATGCCTTCTTCCATTTGATCTAATATCGTTGAAGGATTTTCGAAACGCGGATTATCGGAAGTAAGAATAACTTGATTGCTATACTTCACAGCTACTTCCGCCATTACTGGTCGTTTTTCAGCATCTCTATTGCCACCACATCCAACAACGGTAATCACTTGTTGATCATCAATTTTTAATTGCTGAATAGTAGTAAGCACATTCAATAAAGCATCGGGTGTATGGGCATAATCTACAATAGCCAACACACGTTCTTTAGCAGACAAATACGTTTCAAATCTTCCTTTAGCCCCTAATAAATTGCTTAAATGAGAAAGCACATTCATTTTATCTTGACCAAGATTTATAGCAACGCCAAAAACAGCTAATAAATTATAAGCATTAAATTTGCCTATCAATCTAAAATGCGTTTCAAAGCCATCCATTAATAGCACTAAACCTGTTAAATTATTTTCAATAATTTTTCCTTTAAATGTTGCTGGCGCCAACAGACTATAGGTACATTTTAATGCTGCAGTATTTTGCAACATAACAGCACCTCGCTTATCATCTATATTACTTATTGCAAAAGCTTCTTTTGGCAAATAGTCAAAAAGTAATTTCTTCACTCTTATATATTCATCAAACGTATTATGATAATCTAAATGATCGTGTGTAATATTAGTGAAGACAGCTCCACAAAACTGAATACCTGCAATACGATGTTGATGAATAGCATGTGAGCTCACCTCCATAAACACATAGGCACAGCCTGCTATTTTCATTTCATGCATTAGCTGTTGAATAGCTAAAGCATTGGGCGTAGTATGTGTACTTGCTACAATCTTATCGCCAATATGATGTTGCACGGTAGAAATCAAACCGCATTTATAACCTAACGAAGTAAATAAATTAAATAATAAAGAAGCTACTGTTGTTTTACCATTGGTACCGGTAATACCAACTACTTTCATAGTTTGTGAAGGAAAATTATAAAATGCGCTTGCAGCAATACCAAATGCATAATGCGTATCTGCCACTAGCACATAACAAATATCCTCCTTAAGCACCGCTGGCAATTGCGTAACTAAAATAGCTACTGCTCTATTAGCTATTGCTTCATCTATAAAAGTATGACTATCCACTTTTGTTCCCTTCATGGCAACAAAGAGTGCGTTGCGATCACATTTTTTTGAATCCATAGCAATGGCTGCTATTTCAATATGAGCATTGCCCACCACTTGTAGTGGATTTATATTCAATAATATGTCGCTTAGTAGCATCATTTAATTTAAGGTAATCGTTACTTTTTGACCTTTTACAATTTTTTGTCCTGGCAAAATAGACTGTGTCACTTTTTGCCCCACTCCTTTTACTTCTACTTTCAATCCACAAGCTTCCAATAATGCAATGGCTCTACTTAAATGCATGTTGCTTAAATCGGGCATGTTATTTGCATAAATAGGAACACCCGCAGTTTTAGCACCAGTGCTACTTACATCTTGCAATTGCGTCCATGTAGCATTACTAGTATTGGCACTTTTATATTTTAAGGCTTGCATTAATTTATTTACTTTCGATCCTTGTTGTGCAACTGCCACTACATTGCTGTAATTTACTTTTGCAAGACTATCTAATTGGTGATGGTTTTGACCAATTGAATTGGCATAAATTTTATCCGCAATCATTCTAAATACAGGTGCAGCAATAGTGCCACCATAATATGCGCCAGAATGAGGCTTAGTTCGAATTACCACTGCTATAGTATAGGTTGGATTATTAGCAGGAAAATACCCAACAAAAGAGCCTTGATAAACACCATCTGCATAAGTAATACCTTTATCCGCAACTTGTGCTGTACCGGTTTTGCCAGCAATAGAATAAAAAGGCGATTGTATATGCTTCCCAGTTCCTGTTAATACCACTTCTTCTAATGCTTGTCTTGCTTGACGAATAGCATCTTTACTAGCTATTTGTGGCACTACAACTTCAGGCGTAAATACCTGAACATCTTTATCGAAAGAACGAATAGCATTTACTAAATAGGGTTTCATCATGGTACCATTATTAGCTACTGCATTATAAATCATGCAGGTTCTTAATGGCGCAATCATTACTTCATATCCCGTAGCCATCCATGGTAAAGATGTGGCGCTCCAAGATTTATTTAGCGGCGTTTTTACGACTGGTCTTCTTTCACCCAACAAATCAATACCTGTCTTTTGATCTAATTGTATTTTTTTTAGAAAATTAGTGTACGCTGTTGGATTGGCAGCATAAAATTGATACGCTAATTTTGCCATTGCTACATTTGAAGAAAGTGCAAATGCTTGTTTTACCGACAATAAACCTAATCCTAAGTGAGAATCTTTCATCGTTCTATTCCCAAAAGAAGCCGATCCACCTTGAGCATTTACTTGATCGTCTACAGTGATATGCTTATCATTAAACAGCGAAAGCAAGGTCATTAATTTGAATGTAGAACCCGGCTCTGTTGGAATTAATGCGTAATTAAAATCTTCCCAATAAGATCCATCTTTTTGTCGACCTAAATTTGCAATCGCTTTAATTTTACCTGTTTTCACTTCCATTACAATGCAAGTGCCATATAAACATTCGAATTTAGACACCTGACTTTCTAAGGCATGCTCTGCAATATCTTGTATACTAACATCTAAAGTGGTAACCAAATCAAATCCATTTGTAGGCTCCAATTCAGAACCTTGAATGATCATCCATTGTCCGCCTGGCATTCTTTGTTTAATACAATGTCCATTTTCTCCCTTTAATACAGAATCGTAGGTAGCTTCCAATCCGATTACTTGACTATTTTTTCTCCATAAACCAATAGTACGAAGCGCCATTACATTAAATGGATTGACCCGTTTGTTTTTTTGCTCTACAACTAATCCCCCTTTTCTGCTGCCTAATTTCATAATAGGCAATTGTTTGATTAATTGATAATCGTAATAAGGTAAATTGTGCGCCAACTCATAATAACGTGCTGTATCATTAAATTCTGCAGTCAATTCGTTATAATATGCAGCCTTTGATTTATCTTTTAATATTGCAGCAAAAGACGTAGCCAAAGTGTCTATATATTTTGAAAAAGTGTCTTTTTTAATTACAGAGAAATCAATATGTAAATCAAATTGAGGAATTGTAGAGCATAACAAAACCCCATCTTCAGAATAAATATTACCTCTTTCAGAAAACAAGGTATCATTGCGCAAGTTCATATTTCTTGCCATATAGCGTAGCTTTGGACCTTGTACCACTTGCACCCATGCGGCCTTCCCTAATATAAGAAGCGCAAATAGAAGTATACCTGTAAAAGATAAGTAAACTCTAAATCGTATGTCCTTTTTTACGCTCAATGTTGATATATAATTTTATTAGTTAGTTTCTTTCTGAATGGTATCTTTTTCAATAACATATGCTGGTTGCAATAAAGGTTTTAGCCCCAATCTTGATGAACGCTGAATGATATTAGTCTCAATTAATTCGCCCATCCACTTAGATTTTGCATCCATATAATGCCAACGTAATTCTTTAATTTCTTGATTTAACTTATCAATTTTCTTTTGTCGATCTATCGCCAATTGAGAACTATATATATATAAACCGGATACTATTGCCAAAAAAATAATGAAAGGCATATTCTTTAGAAGCCCTTGATGAGAAACCTTTTCTATGAAAGATCTCCAATCTTGATTATTATTTTGTTCTGCCGAAGCCATATCTTTTTATATTTTTTTTGCAATGCGCAACTTCGCACTTCTAGATCTACTATTTCTTTTTTGCTCTGCTTCACTTGGTTCTGTAGCTTTACCTACTAGCTTCATCAAAATAGCTTTGCGGGTGCCATAAATCGAATCCCGCTCTTCTTCCCAAAAACCACATTTCATAAACTGCTTTACAATTCTATCTTCTAATGAATGAAAAGTTATAACACTCAGTACACCCCCCGGCTTCAAACAATCCACACACTGCTCCAAGAAGGTTCTTAACACCCCCATTTCATCATTCACTTCTATTCTTAACGCTTGAAAAACTTGTGCCAAATATTTGTGCGGATTTCCCATCACAACAGAAGAAATAAGCGTCTTGAAATTTTCTATAGTATGTAATTTTACTTTTACCCTTCCTTCAACTATTACTTTTGCTAATTGCTTTGAATTTCTAACTTCTCCATAGCGCTCAAACAACAAGTGCAATGCAGCTTCTGAATAGGTAGTAACGATATGCTCTGCAGTAAGAGTAGTGCGCTTATCCATCCTCATATCCATTGGTCCATCAAAACGAATGGAGAACCCTCTTTCTGCAGTATCAAACTGAAATGAACTCACCCCCAAATCTGCTAAAATGCCATCTACAGCATCCACTTGATGAAATTGTAAAAATCGCTTTAAGAACTTAAAATTGGCAGACACTGCAATAAATCGCTCATCTTCTATTTTATTTACCCATGCATCTTCGTCCTGATCAAAACTTATCAATTTGCCATTTTCGGATAACTGTGCCATTATTTCTCTACTATGTCCACCACCTCCAAAAGTTGCATCTACATATACGCCACCTTCTTTTATTTCCAGGGCAGCAACTGCTTCTTTCAACATCACGGTTTCATGATAAAACGCAGCATCTTGTTTTCCCATCGCTAAATATTTTCAAATGGATTGAAAAAATCAGCTCCGGCAACCGTTGCAGCCAAATCACTAAATCCAGCAGCATTTGCTTTGATATAATTATGATATGCTTCCTTATCCCACAATTCAATTTTGTTGCCCTGAGCAGAGAAGACCATATCTTTTTTAATGCCCGCAAATTCTTGTAAAGGTTTTGGCAATAAAAATCTGCCCGCAGCATCTAACTCCACAATGGTAGCTCCATTAAGAAAAAGTCGCTTGAATTCTCTAACTTTCGGATTAAAATCATTGAGCTTATTTATTTGCTCCGATAATTTCGACCAACTCTCAATCGTATAAACCGTTAAACAATTTTCAAAACCTCGATTTATGACAAAACGATCTTCTGCTCCTTCCGGCAATTGCTTTCGGAAACCAGCCGGTACTAAAAAGCGATTTTTAGCATCAATCGATACTTCATATTCGCCCAAAAACCCTATAGAATTATTTACTGTCATATTTCGATACAAAGAAACACCAATTCCCACATTTTGACACTATTTTACACCTTGTATTTTTCCACAGTTTATAAATAAGTTAAAAGCCAATACTGTATTGGTTTTTATAAGACAAAATACCATCTGTGAATAAGCTCTTGGGGATTACTGTTTATAAGTGTTAATAACTCCTAATCGCCATTAGCGGCAAGCATTTCCATTAATAAGCTGGTAAAAATTTGCTCTAATTTGGCTTTTGCCCCAGCTATTACAAGCTTTTGCTAGAATTAACAAATCTATGCTGAGGAATACGATGCAATTCATTATTTTTGTTCACTTATTATGCAAAAGCTACTTAGATTTTTCTTATCCATATGCTCTATGTCCCTTATTTTCAGCGCTTGTAGCAGTTACGAGGCCGTTTTGAAAAGTAAGGATATCAATTTTAAACTAACAAAGGCAAACGAATACTATGAGAAGAAAGATTACCAAAAGGCTAATGAGCTCTATGGTATGATTGCTCCTATTTTAAAAGGGACAAAGAGTTTTGAAGCCGTATATTTAAAATATGCTAATAGTTATTATAATCTTAAAGATTACTTAAGCGCTTCCTTGCATTATAAAAATTATGTAGAGGTCTTTCCTACATCAAAAGAAACAGAAAATGCAGAATATATGCATGCCTTATGTTTGTTTAAACTCGCTCCTAAAGCATCATTAGAGCAAACCAACACCCTTAAAGCACTAGATGCTTTACAGTCGTTTGTAGATACACATCCTACATCTACACGCAATGCGGAAGCCAATAAATTAATAGCCAGTTCTATTAAAAAACTAGAGCAAAAAGAGGCCGATGCTGCACAACTTTATTTTAAAATAGGACAATACAAAGCGGCAAGTGTTTCCTTTAAAAGTGTACTTAGAAATTACCCAGAATCAGAAAAATCTGATTATTACCAATATTTTATTATAAAAAGTTTGTACCTTTACGCCCATTCTTCAATTGAAACGAAGCAAAAGGAACGTTATTCAAATGTATTAACAGCATTTGAAGAATTGCAAAACGAACATCCAAATTCTACTTTCATTAAGGATGCTGAAAAGTATAAAAATTTATCAATTAATTTTTTAAAAACTATTGACAATGAGCTTAAATAAAAGAGCAATGGCCGCTGTAAATCCTTTAATAGAAACACGTGACGTGGTAGCTATGAAAGAAAAAACTGGTAATTTATATGAGTCAATTGCAATCGTATCTAAACGTGCAAATCAAATTGCTGTAGCTATGAAAGAAGATTTGCATAAAAAATTAGATGAATTTAGCAGTCACACCGACAACTTAGAAGAAATTCATGAAAATAAAGAACAGATTGAAATCTCTAAAATGTACGAACGCATGGCTAATGCGCCTTTGCAAGCACTAACAGAGTTTAATGATGATAAAATTTATTACAGAAAAAAATAAGCAAGCATAAATTTTTAATAAAGAGCTACCCATTCGGTAGCTCTTTTTATTCCATTACGATGTACCAACATTTATTTTTTGACTTAGACCATACCCTTTGGGATTTTGAAAAAAATTCAGAAGCAACGATGTTCCGTATTTATGAAGATTTTAAATTAGCGGAATTGGGCATTCCTAATTTTGAATCTTATTTTAAAAATTACTGCATACACAACGACATCCTTTGGGAGCGGTATAGAAATGGGTTTATTAAACGGACAGAATTGAGATGGAAACGCATGTGGTTGACCTTATTAGATTTTGACATAAAAGACCAAGCCTTATCTTTAAAAATAAGTGATGCTTACTTAGATATTTTACCTACCAATACGCATTTAATGCCCGGTGCATTAGAACTATTAGAACACTGCAAGGGCCGTTATAATATGCACCTTATTACCAATGGATTTGAAACTACACAACAAATGAAACTTAGCTATAGTGGCATAGATCATTATTTTGAAGCCTTAATAACTTCAGAAAAGAGTTTTAGTATGAAACCCAAAAGAGAAATTTTTGATTTTGCCCTGCAATCAACTGGAGCTGTTATACATCAAAGCATTATGATTGGAGATGCATTAGCTATAGATGTTTTAGGCGCTAAAAATATAGGTATGGATCAGGTATATTATAACCCCTATAAAATTCCTCATACAGAACAACCAACCTACGAGGTGGCTCATTTAGCTGAATTGAAAAGTATTTTTATTTAATTTGTATATCATTAATAATCATTTCTTTAAAATGATTATTAATGGTTTTTATCAATTCCTCTTTAGAATATAATAATTCTTGCTTCAAAGCAGCTACATCGGTATAAATAATCAATGTTTTTTCTACCAACAATACGTTACGGGTATATTTTGCTATCATATCACCAACTATTATAGCCCACTCTTCCTTAAGACGTAATTCAAAAATTACGGGCTTCCAGTTAGATCGTTCCATCAATAAGTTGAGCGCTTCTCCTATTGAATATGTTCCCATGATATAAAAATAGATAAAAACAGGGGTAAACCTAAAAAAAATATTAATAATATGGATTGAAATGCTAAAAAATCTGTATCTTTGCAAACTGAATTAAAATCAAAATTGTCGCACATGTCTCATGTATCTGCTGAAAAGAAAGCTAACATTTTTAAAACCTTTGGTGGTGTAGAAACCAATACCGGTTCAATCGAAGGTCAAATTGCATTATTAACGGAGCGCATCAACCATATCTCTGCTCATTTAAAAATGAATAAAAAAGATTTCTCTACTCAAAGAGGTCTTATGAAATCGGTTGGTCGTCGTAAACGATTATTACAATACCTAAATCGTACGAACCTAGAAAGCTATCGTGCTTTAATTGAAAAATTAGGTTTACGTAAATAATAACTGAATTTAATAACTATTCCCAACTTATTAGGTTGGGAATAGTTTTTTTTAATAAATAATAATTTATAATATATGTCATTAAATGCTACTACTGTCAAAATCCAAATGGAAGATGGCAAAGAGATATTAATAAGCACGGGCAAATTAGCTCGTCAGGCGGATGGTGCAGTTACTGTTCAATGTGGTAATTGTATTTTATTAGCTACGGTATGTGCTAGTAAAGAACCAAAACCAGGCCAATCTTTTTTCCCATTATCAGTAGACTATCAAGAAAAGATGGCATCGGCTGGTAAAATTCCAGGATCTTTCTTTAAAAGAGAAGGCCGTATCAATGATTACGAAATTTTAATCTCTCGTCTAGTAGATAGAGCACTTCGCCCATTATTTCCTGAAGATTATTTATGTGATGTCCAAATTCAAATAACTTTAATCTCTTCTGATCCTGAAGTAATGCCTGATGCTTTAGCTTGTTTAGCAGCATCTGCAGCATTAGCAGTTTCTAACATACCTATTCAAGAAATCATTTCTGAAGTGCGTATTGCTAGAATTAATGGACAGTATGCAATCAATCCTACAAGAACAGAACTTGCTACTGCAGATATGGACTTCATTATTGGTGCTACTAGCAACAATATTATGATGGTGGAAGGGGAAGCTAAAGAATGTTTAGAAGCTGATGTTATTACCGCTATTGAATTAGCACACAAAGCGATTAAAATCCAAGTAAAAGCACAAGAAGACTTAAGAAAACAATTAGCTATTACACCTCGCACGTATACTAAAGGTATTAGTGATGAGAACTTAGAAAATATGGTGAATGTATTTGCAGCAGATAAAATGTTACAAATTGCACGCAGCAGATCTACAAAAGCAGATCGTTCAGATGCTTTCAAAGCGTTGGAAACGGAATTAGTAGCACATTTAGGGGAAGCTATTACCGATGAAAATAAATCATTAGTTAAAACATACTTCGGCAATCTTCAGTATGACGTTGTTAGAAATATGATTTTAGAAGAGCGCATAAGATTAGATGGTAGAAAATTAGATGAAGTTCGTCCGTTACATATGGAAATAGACTTCTTACCATCGCCTCATGGTTCAGCATTATTTACACGTGGCGAAACACAATCGCTTACAACAGTTACATTAGGAACAAGTCAAGATGAGTTATTAATTGAAAATGCTGCTTCTAGCAATTATGAAAAATTCATTTTACACTATAACTTCCCTGGGTTTTCAACTGGCGAGGTAAAACCTAATCGTGGTCCAGGAAGACGTGAAGTTGGTCATGGTAATTTAGCTAAACGTTCTTTAGCGCAAATGATGCCAAGCAATGACTACCCATATACCGTTCGTGTTGTTTCTGACATTTTAGAATCTAACGGTTCTTCCTCTATGGCAACAGTTTGTGCTGGTTCATTAGCACTTATGGATGCTGGTGTGCCAATGCCAAAACATGTTAGTGGTGTGGCTATGGGATTGATCTCTCGTAGCTCAGATAAGAAATTTGCTATCCTTACCGATATCTTAGGCGATGAAGATCATTTAGGTGATATGGACTTTAAAGTAACGGGTACTCAACAAGGTATCTGCGGCATCCAAATGGATATTAAAGTAGATGGTTTAAGCATGGAAATCATGTCGCAAGCACTTGAACAAGCTAAACAAGGAAGATTACACATCTTAGAAGCTATGTATGCTTGTACACCAGCACATAGAACAGAACCTAAACCACATGCTCCTAGAATTGAACAAATAGTTATCGATAGAGAATTTATTGGTGCTGTGATTGGCCCAGGTGGTAAAATCATTCAAGAAATTCAACGCGAAACCAATACTACGATCACTATTGAAGAAGTAGACGAAACGGGTGTAGTAAAAATATTCTCTTCTAACAAAGAAAGTATTGAAAAAGCAATGAACTGGGTTAAAGGTATTGTTGCCGTACCTGAAATTGGCGAAGAATACGATTCTGTAGTTAAAGGCATTAAAGAATTTGGTGCATTTGTTGAATTCTTACCAGGCAAACAAGGTTTATTACACATCTCAGAAATTAGCTGGTCTAGATTAAATTCATTAGATGGTGTGTTGAAAGAAGGTGATAAAATTAGAATTAAACTAATTGGCACCGACCCTAAAACTGGTAAATTTAGATTAAGTCATAAAGTATTATTACCTAAACCAGAAGGCTACGTAGAACGCGAAGAACGCAAACCTAATAAACCTACTGAATAAGAATAATTATTAAGAATATATCAGTAAAAAGGCTAACCTACAGGTTAGCCTTTTTTAGTTGTTGTAAAATGCCCCATATTTGAGCATGGGAATAGCTACAATGAGTATAAATTAATCACATAAAAGAAAAGGAGTAGCATACGCTACTCCTTTTCTTTTATGTATATTGAAATAGGATTAGTTTCCTTGTCCTACTCTACTTCCTTTTTTATATTCTGAATCGCCACCTTCTGGAATATCAGCTTCGTTGTTTTCAACATTTAAACTTTGTTGCTCAATATTACCTGGTTTGCTGCTATCAAAAATTAAACGCTTAGTTGGTATATCTGCAGTAATTTTAAACTCTGTTCTTCTATTTGCTTGGCGTCCTTTAGGATTATCTTTACCATTAATAGAATTAGGTGCAATTGGATTTTGTTTACCCATTCCTTTTGCAGCCATTCTAGAGCGATCTACTCCTCTTTCTGATAAATAATCTAATACCGACTGCGCTCTTTTTTGAGATAAATCTGCATTATATTGATCATCTCCTTTAGAATCAGTAAAAGAATTAATTTCTACTGTTAATGAAGGATTGTCTTTCATGAAACCAATTAAAGAATCTAAAGAAGCAACAGATTCTGCTCTTAATTCAGATTTATCATAATCATATAATATGTTGCTTACACGGAATCGATAATCGATAGTGATTGAATCCATATAAATAGTAACTGTATCACGATGATCTGGATCTGTTCTTTTAGTATTTAAAGTGCTAATATCTACATGTGAAGAAGTAAACTCTAATTTGTCACCTGTAAAAACATAAGCATGACCTCTAGAAATATTGAATAGGAATTTGCCATCAGTTGAATTAAATGTTGTCAATTCGCCAGACTCATCTACCATTTTAACAACAACTGAAGGAATTAATTCATTTGTTTTCTTATTTACTACTTTACCATACACCCCTAATTTAGGTTCGTATTGAATTCTATAGATATCATCGCAACACGTAGGATTTTTCAATGCCATAGAACCTATTCTGTTAGATACTACATAAGCATCTGGTTTACCTACTGGATCTTTAATGAAATAAATTTCATCTGCAGCAGTATTAATTGGATAACCTAAATTTCTTACATTATTATATCGAGAAGGGCCACCATCTGCTGAGAATACGTCAAATCCACCAAAATTTGGCAATCCATTAGAAGCGAAGTACAATTTGTTTTCTTTACTATTATAGTAAGGTGTTACCTCGTCTTGTTCTGTATTGATTTGTTTACCAGCATTTTGTGGTCTACGATAACGTTTACTTGCTGTATCGTATACCGAATACCAAATATCATATCCACCTCTACTTTGTAATCTTCTGTTTGAAGAGAAATATAAAATTTCCTTTTTACCAACTAATGCAATGAATGGTTGAGAATTAGAACTTGTGTCATTTACACCACCTTCATCTACAATTTGTGGTCTTGACCAATGTGCATTTCTAAATTCAGAAACATATATTTTACACATAAATTTCATAGAATCTAACTGCTCACATTTAGAAAAGTAAAAACGATCACCACCTGGGCTAAAGCAAGGATTACTTACTTGTTGCACTGGAGAATTGAAATTACCATCTTTAAATAACAAAGCCCATTGAAAAGAATCTGCTTCGTTAATATATTTTTGTTTTTGAGACACCATAAGGTGCATCATAAACTCTTCGCGTTTTCTTTTATCGTAATCAAATACTTCGTTTCTGCCCGTTGTTGCAAATAACAATGCCGTATCGCCTAATGGATAAGGAGCAGCTTCTGAATATGAAGTATTTACATTCGGACCAGCATTCTTAACTGTTAATGCTTCTGGAATTTTCATTGAAGCCATGGCTAAATTACAACCATCTATTTCACGCAACGCTCTTTTCTTTAATTTTTTGAAGGTTTTTGGATTATCCTTCATAAATTGATTAAACAAATTTATTGCTGTAGGATAATCACCTTGTTGTTTAGTATTGATAGCATACAAGAAAAGCGCTTCTGGATATAACTTAGGCGCCAAACTATAGGCAATTCCATAATATCTAGCAGCATTTACATAGTCTCTTGTTTCTACATAACATTCTGCCAATTGGTAATTTAGATATGGATTACGCTCTTGTTCTTGTTGCAATTGTAAATAATACTCAATAGCATTGAAATAACTACCTTGTTTGAAGAAAAAGTCTGCTTCACGCAATTTCTTATAATAGGGCAATTTAGCAATGGGATCATTTGCTTTATTGCGATACTTTTCTTTTAAAGATTGCGCATTAGCATCATTAGATGCAAAAACGATGATGGTTGCTAATACCGAAAGTAGCCATATTTTCCTCATGTATTCGAGCTTTATTAATGGGTATAAAGTTATAAATTGATTTAGATAAAAGAAACTTTTTAGTTCCTTTTTTTAAAAATATTAAAATCTAGCGCACGGATAAACTAATCTACGAGCAAAATCTAGAGGATTAGGCGCGATAAAGGTTGCACTAATTTCAAATCCTCCATTTCCGTTTGATGCAGATTTTAATTTTGAGGTATTATAATCATAACTAACGCCCAATCGAGTGCCATTAAAATCAATACCAAAGGTAAATAATGCTGCATCATCCAATCTGTAATAAGTTCCTAAAAATAATGCTTTTGCAATGGAATGAAATTCTGGATTACCCATAATCATATGAAACTCGTTACCTACAACTATTTCAGTTGCAGTTGATTGACTTTGGAATAATGCTGTAGGACGCAAACTGAATTTTTCACCAACTTGCCAAATAGCACCAAATTGTCCGGTAAAACGCATACCCAAACCTACTTCGCTATTTTTCTTAGTAATAAATGATTCTTGAGGTTGGTTGATATTATTAGCTCCAACACCTAAAGTGTATGAAAAACGATCAGATGCGCGGTGCGAAAAGGAAATACCTGTATTTACTGTATAATAAGAAATTTTTGTACCCAAAAAAGGATATTCTTGAGAAGTACCTGGCTGAAATCCACCATTCAAAAACTCGTCAGGGAAATATAATTTAGATAAATCGAAACTCTTTTGAGAATAACCTGCTTGCATACCCACACTTAACACTTTGTTTTGGCTAGCACCTAAAAATTTATGATAGGCAACGGATAACAAACCGGTAAAATTGGTAAGGTTACCATCACCCGCAACGTCATTATAAAACTGAGCACCAAAAGCAAGATAATCGTCTGTACTGATATCTTGAATTAAAGGCGCATCAATTGACACCGCAATTGTTTTGAACGGAACGGTTACACTTGCCCATTGATTTCTATAAATCGCTGAAGCTCTAAAAAGCCCGTTATTATTACCTGTAAAAGCAGGATTGATCAACAAAGGAGTTGCTGTAAATTGAGTAAAATGAACATCTTGTGCAATTGCAGATGCCGAACTTGTTGCTAGCACTAATGCTACTGCAACTTTTTTAATTGAATTTTTATTAATCATAAAATTCATATTGTAATTATCTAATTAATGTAATATTACCTTGTTTATAAAATCTTTTTCCTAGATACGTATTTGCTTCTACCATGTAAATGTAAACACCCATAGGTTGTGGTACTCCATTTTTTGTGCCATCCCAAGCATCTTCCAACTTGGATGTTTCGAAAACAAGCTCTCCCCAACGGTTGAAAATACGGAAATTTTTCAAACTTACAATACCTCTATACACAATTTTTATTTTTGCATTCGGATCTGAACCCGGTGTAAAAGCATTAGGGAAGTCTATAGCGGAGTCGTCGTGTACAATCACATCTAAGGTGTCTATTGCTACACAACCCGCTTCTGTTTTGGCATTAACTATATATTTGGTACTTGCAGATGGACTAATAATTGGATTAGAAACTAAATGGCTACTTAATCCAAGTAAAGGAAACCAATCAAAATATAAACAATTCCCAATTGGATTAACGGTTGTAGATTCTCCTGGATAAATGTGCACGGAGTCTTTCAGGTCAAAAACAGCTTTCGGATTTACTGTTAATTTTGAAGTCAACGTATCTCTACATCCTGTAATATCGGTAACCAAAACGGAATATGCAATTGAAGTTGGAGGATGACTTACCGGATTTGCCACATCGGTAGCACTTAAATAAGCACCTGGAGTCCAATCATATAAAACACCTCCGGTGATATTATATGCTACACTGTCGCCAGGGCAAATAGACGGATCAACTGGACTAATACTAGCGAAATTACCTGGATTCACCGTTAATTGTACATCATCTGACCCTGTACATCCAGCTGGAGTAGTAACTACCAATTGTAAACTTGTAGTTGCCTCTCCATTGAATATTATATTTGCGGCATTAGGTATATTTACACCGGTAGTAGGTGTCCAGGAATAGGTGTAATTTGGATACCAATTTGGGGTCACAATTCCTTGGATTTGCAATGTATCCCATTGGCATTTAATTCTATCCGGACCAACATATACTATTGGATTGGGCTGTACGTCTATTTTAATGGTTTTTACCATGTTTGGACAGCCTGGGAAACTAGCCGTAATGGTATAGGTTCTTGTTGTATCAGGCGTTATGGTTGGCGCAATAATTAGTGGATTAGACACATTGGTAGATGGGGTCCAAAGATATGCAAACGCTGTATCTCCTGCGGCATTAATTTGTACGGTGGCCCCTTTACATATTGCCGTATCATTATTAAATAATGAAAAATCGTTAGGCAAAACTCTCACTTTTACGGTGTCATATCCTTCACAACCTAAAATGCCATTTTCTGCTCTAATAATATATGTGGTATTGCCAGTAGCGTTACAAACAGGATTCAAGATTGTGCTTGATGATAAGCCCGTTGAAGGAAACCATGTAAATACATAGTTAGGGTCGGGAGGCGAAATGGTTGGATTGAATTGTATAGGATTGCCTAAACAAAAAGCCCTATCCGGCCCTGCATTAATACTCGCAGGTGGCTTTACCGTTATAGTGATATAGCGAATGGCAGGTGCAGCACCACTACCTGGGTAGGTGGCAGTTAACTTATAGGTTGTAGTTGTTAATGGGATGGCTGTCGGCTCTTTAATATTCGGATTATTGAGACCTAATGCTGGCGTCCAAGTATAACTCAAAAGAGAATCCCCATCTACTCGAATGTTCACAGGTGAGTTTTTGCAAATTAACGTATCTGGAGTAAGAATTATCGCGTAAATGGAATCTAAAATCAAGATGCTAGCGCTATCAATAATATTTCCGTTGATACCACAATTATAGGGTGCTAAAATAAGCAATTTCACCGTTCTTGGTCCTGTAGGAGGAACAGCAGGTAGTGGAAAAATATTCACAAAAGCAACCGTATCATTTGCAGGAATAATTACACTATCTGTAATCTGAGTGTAGTCTGTACCATTTATTGCGGTACCTGCAATTAAATATTTAATCGTTAAAGGAGTAGGTTTTAATGCTGGTCTTTTAAATTTAAACTGACCTGGCAAACCTCCTCTTACACAATAAGGCGTTGGCAAAGAAAGTCCGCCACCACCAACAGAGGAAACAGAAATAGCGTTGGATGTAAGGCTACCCGCTTTTAAAAATACGCCAGAATCTAAGATGTAATCCGAAGCATCAGAAATCGCTAATTTTAAATGATAGGTGGTGCAAGGCGTAACTGCTGATATAGCCGAAAGCACCGTTGTAAAACCATTGTAAGTAACCGATGTGCCACTATTAGTAACATAATATTGTGTATAGGGGCCATTTCCTAATGTGTTTACATAACAAGGATTGGATGGTGATGCCGTATATCCAGAGCCATTATTAATAGTACTAATTGCTACTGGCACCGTTGTGCCGGGCACTAAGGCAATATTTTTTTGGCCTACAATTCCTGGTCCAGAAATAAAGAAGGCAAACATATCATTGATAGAACAATTATATGTAGTGTACTCATCAGAGCCAAATACATAGTCAAATTTAATAGTATCTCCTGCTGGTTGGAAATCAAATTCTAGCACACACGCATCATTAGATGCCTGACCCGCTAATGCTGCTAATTGTGGATCTCCTGCAGCACCATTAGTATTGCTTGCGAATAATGTACCCGCTCCATTTGCTCCAATTAAGGTACCCACCGTCTGCGCTCTCCCAGATGTAAGAATTATACCACTATCCAACCCTAAATTACTAGCTACCGTATAAAATATACCGTTGGCTACAGTAGGGCAAGTCAATGTAGGGTTTGTAACAACTACACCATTACCGGTAAGCATTTGTGCAAGTTGAGACGCCGTTTGACTTGGTGTTATATTGATTTGCGCTTGCGATGATAAAGCTATCATAGCAAAGCAAGCCATTAATTTTATTCTCACATACAATTTCATACTAAATTTTACTTAATATTATTAGACCACATTTTTTGTAATATGGTTTGAAAAAATATTATCAAATATACATTTTTATGGGTTTATTTCTGCTATTTTTACTTTCAATTTCATTTTTTTATTCGAATACCCTTTTACATGGCTGCCCAATTAAATAAAAGTAAATCCAAACAAACAAAATCAAAAGAAGGCAATTCCTCTAATGGCATTACCATGCTCAAAATTAGAATGGGCCTTAGCATTACCTTTATTCTTATAGGTATTATCAATACGCTTGCTATAATAAGTTACTTTTTCACTTGGAAACAAGATAGCAATCTGGTGAGAAACAATACTGGGTTTTGGAATTTTCTATTCAATGAAACAACACCTGTTGCAAACTGGTGCGGCAAAGCAGGTGCATGGGTAGCACATGAATTAGTATTCAATATGGCTGGGATTGCCGCGCTCACCATTAGCTTGTTTTTAGTACACTTGGGCATTGCCTTTATAAATTACAAACGCTTTAAAGATACGCTGAAGCTTATTCGATGGATGAGTTATACTTTATTGTTCATAGCACCTACCTTAACCTATATTGGTAGCCTTAGCCATAGCGCTTTCCCATGGGGTGGTGCATGGGGCAATAGTATTATTAGCCATTTAAACTTAGCAGCAGGTAGCTTAGGAACCGGCTTGATCTTATTTGCCATTCTTTGCATGTTATGCTTTATTGTTTTCTCTCTTGATATAAAACCTTTTTTAGCCAGTCTCAGTGCAAGTAAAAACCAATTAAGTGAATTATTCAAAAAAGAAACTCATCCTTTAGAAAATCCTGAGGCCCTTATAGATGAGGATGAACAAGAAGAGGATGAGCAAGCTATTGAAACAGATTCTAAATTATTTGTTGACGACAGCATCTTACAACAAAAATTAAGAGGCGATGATGAGGAAGATGATTTTAATAAAGATGGAGAACCCATCATTATCTCTCAAACAAATTATATTCAAGGGCAAGAAGTAAGTGATGAAGAATTAGCTCTTGAAAAAGATTTAGAAGATCAAGAAATAACATTAATTACGGAAGCAGAACCTACTACTATTGATAGGGCAATGGAAAATAAAGTAGTTGCTGAAGTAATTCCAGATTTAACATTTGAGGTAATAAAAAAACAGGAAGAAGCTAGCATACCTGCACATGGCGCACATATAAGCATTGCCGACAAAGAACCGTATGCACCTGAATTAGATTTGCCTAATTACAAATTTCCAACACTTGATCTTTTAAAAGAAAGAAGCACTACAGAAATTTCAGTTGACAAAGAAGAGTTAGAAAAAAATAAAAATCAAATCATCCAAACACTTAAAAGTTTTGGAATAGAAATACAACGCATTAGTGCAACGGTTGGCCCCACAGTTACCTTATATGAAATAGTACCTGCCGAAGGGGTTCGTATTTCTAAAATTAGAAATTTAGAAGATGACATTGCGCTTAACTTAGCCGCTTTGGGCATTCGTATTATTGCACCTATTCCTGGTCGGGGCACTATCGGCATTGAGGTGCCTAATATGAATAAGCAAATGGTATCGATGCGTACCTTGTTAAGTAGCGAAAAATTCATTAATAGTAAAATGAGTTTACCTATTGCCTTAGGTAAGAAAATTGATAATGAAAATTATATTCTTGACCTCGCTACCCTACCCCATTTGTTAATGGCAGGAGCTACCGGCCAAGGTAAATCTGTTGGTATCAATGCTATTTTGGTATCCTTATTATACAAGAAACATCCATCTCAGTTAAAGTTTGTTTTGATTGATCCTAAAAAGGTAGAGTTATCTATTTATAGAACTATAGAAAAACATTTTTTAGCCAAATTACCTAATGAAGAAGAAGCGATTATCACTGATACTAAAAAAGTAGTTTATACAATCAATGCCCTATGCATTGAAATGGATAATCGATATGAGTTACTTAAAGAAGCGGGTGCTAGAAACATCAAAGAATACAATGAGAAATTTATTAGCCGTTCGTTAAACCCTCAAAATGGGCATCGCTATTTACCTTTTATAGTTTTAGTAATTGACGAGTTTGCCGATTTAATTATGACTGCTGGCAAAGAAGTAGAAATGCCTATTGCACGATTAGCACAATTGGCGCGTGCTATTGGTATACATTTAATCATTGCCACACAGCGCCCGTCCGTAAATGTTATTACGGGTATTATTAAAGCCAACTTCCCTGGTCGTATTGCCTTTAAAGTATCTGCAAAAGTAGATTCTAGAACCATTCTCGATACTGGCGGTGCAGAGCAGCTCATTGGTAGTGGCGATATGCTTGTATCACACGGATCGGAACTATTGCGCTTACAATGTGCCTTTGTTGACACTAATGAAGTAGAAAAAATTGTAGATTTCATTGGCTCACAAAGAGGCTATCCTAGCGCCTTTGAATTGCCAGAATATGAGGGTGAAGAAGGTAGTGCAGATGGCAAAAGTGTAGACTTACAAAATAGAGATAAATTATTTGAAGACTGTGCTCGCTTAGTGGTTCAAACGCAATCTGGATCAACTTCAAATTTGCAACGCAAGTTTAATTTAGGCTATAACAGAGCTGGTCGTATAATGGATCAATTAGAAGCGGCGGGTATTGTTGGTCCGGCTATGGGTAGCAAACCACGCGATGTTTATTTCAAAACCGATATGGAAGTAGAACAGTTTTTATCCTCGTTACTTTAATCTATCTTTACATCTATTATTTATAAAACATAAACGAATGAGAGCATTCCTTTTATTTATTAGTACACTTTGCATAAGCACCTTTTCGCTAAATGCACAACAAGGCGATCCTAAGGCTAAAGCAATATTAGCTAACGTTACAAAAAAAATAAATACCGTAAAAAGTATTAAAGCTGCTTTTTCCCTTAATCTTTCAAGTGCCAATAATAAGGTCAAAGAAACTAAAAAAGGGCAAATTCAATTGAAAGGCAATAAATACCGTGTTTCTATTGGCGGTCAAGAAATTATTTGTGACAACAAAACCGTATGGACCTACATAAAAGATGCTAATGAAGTTCAAATCAGTTCGTATAACCCATCTGAGCAAACCATTTCTCCAGCAAAATTATTTACCAATTTTTACGACAAAGAATACAATTACAAATACCTAGGCGTGCGCATGTCTCAAAATAAAAAATGTGATGCTATAGAATTGATTCCAATTAGTAAAGGAAAGCAATTTGCTAAAATTGAAATACTAATCGACCAAGCAACTTCTTTAATTATTGGAGGCAATGTTTTTGAGAAAAATGGAAATAAAATCCAGTATGACGTTACTTCATTTGTATCTAACGCTCCATTAGCCGATGCTATATTTTCATTTGATGCAAAAAAATATCCAAATGTAGAAACGGTAGATTTAAGATAATTAAATTAATGAATTAAAAAAAAGAGAAGCTGTTGCTTCTCTTTTTTTTTAATTAAAACCTTCTGTAGTAGCTTCTTTATGAATTTTCTTTACTAAACCTTGCAATACATTACCAGGTCCAACTTCTATAAACTTATCAGCACCATCTAAAACCATTTGTTGCACGATTTGCGTCCATCTTACCGGCGCTGTTAATTGCTCAATTAGATTTTGTTTAATTATTGCAGGATCTGTTTGAGGCATTGCATTTACATTTTGATAAACAGGGCAAATTGGCGTATGGAATTGAGTAGCTTCAATAGCTGCAGCTAATTCTTCGCGAGCCGGTTGCATTAACGGGGAATGAAAAGCACCGCCCACCTGCAACACTAAAGCCCTTTTAGCTCCTGCAGCCTTCATAGCTTCACATGCTTTTTCGATTCCTTGAAGCGAACCACTAATTACTAATTGACCAGGACAATTATAATTTGCAGCAACAACTATTTCATCATTAATGGATGCACAAACTTCTTCTACTTTAGCATCCTCTAATCCTAAAATAGCAGCCATGGTAGACGCTTGCAACTCACAAGCTTTTTGCATAGCTGCAGCGCGCATTGCAACTAATCGTAGCGCATCTTCAAATTGTAATGTTTTATTGGCAACCAAGGCAGAAAATTCACCCAAAGAGTGACCTGCAACCATTGCAGGATGTGCATTTTCTAAGGATAAATAACGGATAACAGAATGCAAAAAAACAGCAGGCTGTGTAACATTGGTTTGTTTTAATTGTTCATCGGTACCATCAAACATAATATCGGTAATTCGGAAACCCAAAATTTCATTGGCTGTTTCAAAATACTTTTTTGCTCGATCGTTGCTTGCATAAAGCTCTTTGCCCATGCCTACAAATTGTGCTCCTTGACCAGGAAATATAAATGCGTTCATCTTATTTTTTTTACAAACTTAATAAAAAAATGGAATACCCCATTGTATTAAAAAGGAGTTGCATACACAAAAAAATGGTACTTTTATGCTATGAACTGGATAGCCTTAACAAGCATAGAACAATTACATGCTATTAAAAATGAAAATACAGGAAAGACATCCGCTATATTTAAACATAGTACACGTTGCAGCATTAGCACAATGGCTTTAAATAGATTAGAAAGAAGCACTGCTCCAGAAGCTGTAGATTTTTATTATCTCGATTTACTACAATATCGATCTGTATCTAATGAAATAGCAACTATTTTCCAAGAAGAGCATGCTTCACCTCAGCTTTTACTAATTAAAAATGGAAACTGTTTTTATAACGAAACGCATGGAAGTATTTCGATGGAAGAAATAATAGAAGTAACGAGTTAAACCCTTTTACCCTTCCATTTACCAGAATGCAAATACCAAATACTGAGTACTAATAGCGAACTCCAATATACAAACTCAGACATCCAAGCCCATTGCAAACTTGCCTTATGTTGCTCTATCACTATAAAGCAATAAATAAGGTACACGCCTACACAAGAAATTTCCATCACAAGATTAATAATGGTATTTCCTGTACCTACAACACCATTAAAAACTACTGTAGCAAGAGACATAATACCCATAGCCAAAACTATTACTTGCAAACTTGGTAAGGCCATTTTTATAATGGCAATATCTTGCGTATATAATGTCAAAAAAGAATTGGCAAATAACAATAATAAACTACATATTAGCAAGGTGAATCCTAAACTAATAATAGCAATACGTTTTATGATTTGCAAAACAAGATGCGATTGGTCAGCCCCAATTGCTTTACTAACTAGCGTATTGGTGGTAGAAGCAAAAGCCCAAGTAGCTACCCCCACCACTCCAAATATGCTTCTTAATATCTGAGAGCTGGCTAATTCTAATTTCCCTAAATGCTCCACAAATATGAAAAAGATCTGCCATCCACCTATACTAAATAGAAATTGTACAATTAACGGAGCCGATACTTTTAAAGATTGCAACATCGTATCGATTTTTATAGCGCCTGTATTTTTCAATGTATAGTTTTTTGTATCTGAAGAAAATACAAATTGACTGATCATAATGGCAGCATAAACTACTTCTGCAAACACAGATGCATAGGCTGCCCCTTGTATGCCCAATATAGGCATGCCTGCATGGCCAAAAATCAATAGATAATCTAACAAAATATTCGTAAGCGTGCTCAATAGGGAGCCCCATATAAGACTCGTAGTTTTATTTATAGAAATGAAAAGCGTATTAAACAAATGCGTTAACATCAAAAATGGCAAGCCCCAAATTCTGATGCTAAAAAATGATTGGTTTAAATATCTATTAGTTGCATCGTGTAAAACTTGATCGTATAAATAAGGCACTAAAAAACTTGCAATCAACATAAGGATAAAAGAAAAAGAAAGCACCAATACTATACTGTGCTTTAATAACGAAACCAAACCGGCATGATCTCCTTCTCCAATTCTTCTCGACATTTGCACTTGAATACCGCTGGTGAGTCCATAACCCAACATGCTTAACAATAAATAAAATACACCGCTCAATGCATTTACACCCAATTCGCTAGCACCCAAACGACCTAAAAAAGCTGTATTCGTAAGGAAGCTCAATTGAGGAATGAGTATAGCTACAGACATTGGGGCAGCTATTTTAATTATTTGTTTAAAGGAATATTGATTATCCACAAGTACTTAATTTTCGATACCAAATATACTTTATTAATAAGGGATTCTATAATTTCATTTGAATTAATAGGAAAGTAGTACTTCTCTACTTAATTTTACAAAACAAAAATAAACCAATGGCTAATTTGAATACGCATACGCTTTATATAAACGACCAACTATCCAACGCTACAACTGAAAAAATAGTTTTGGTTATTTATCCTAATGGCATCACTAAAGCGAGTTTTGCTAAAAACAATAAGGCAATTGAAATTTTAACTATAACTACCGACAATACGACACAATATATGGAGGAGATGTTATTTAATGAGATAATAAATAACTACCTTTTAGACACTAAAGAGCTGGTCACTCATATATACATTGCGCCAGAACAAGGGATGTTGGTACCCGCTGCATTGCATGAGCCAACTAGGGCAGAACAGTGGTATCGTGCAATTCATTTTGCACCCAACAATCATCTTATACATCAATGCCCTTTCGATAACGGAACTGCAATGTATATCATGCATTACCCTAAATACCTTTTACAAACCATCGATACGCATTTTGAAAATGCGCGTATAAAACCACTTGCAAGTTGTTTTAGTGCTACTCAAAAAAATCAAAATACCTTAATAACAGTACATTTACATAATGCTTATTGCATGCTCACGCATTTTGAGCATGGGCATCTTCATTCCCATCAAATATTGCACAATAGCACACTTGAAGAAATTACCCAGCAGTTAAATATCATGTTGGCTAATAGCAATACCTATCTGCTTGAAGTTTCAACTAATGATACCAATGCGAATGCAAAAGAATTGATTGGCTCTTATTTTGGAGAGCACATGACATGGATCTCAGAAAATGAATTTTATCAACACTTAGCAGCATGCGAATAATTAGTGGGCAATTAGGGGGCAGAAGAATACACCCTCCGAAAAACATGCAAGCAAGGCCTACAACCGACTTAGCCAAAGAGGGCCTTTTTAACACCCTGCAGTCTATGCTTGATTTTGAAGACTGTACGTGCTTAGAATTATTTGCAGGTACTGGAAGTATTAGTTTCGAATTAATTTCTAGAGGAGCGCAACATGCCACACTTATCGAAAAAGAGCCTTTACTTGTTGCGTTTATAAAAAAAACAGCTCAAGAGTTTAAAATAGAAGATCAATTACAAATACTACCGGCCAATGTCTTACAATGGATATCCAGCGGCAGTGCAAGCTACGATTTGATATTCGTTGATCCTCCATACGCCATTCCAGAGATGAAGCAATTGCCAGATATGATATTGAGTTCAAATTTACTTGATAAAGAAGGGCTATTAATTTTAGAACATACGCTTAATGTAAATTTCGAAAATCATCCTAACTTTACGAAACAAAAGAAATACGGTACAACTTTCTTTTCATTTTTTAAACACTAACTATGGCTCAACGCATTTGTCTTTTCCCTGGCACTTTCGATCCCATCACAAAAGGACATACAGATATTATTGATAGCGCTTTAGGCCTTTTCGATTCTTTGATAATAGGCATTGGTATAAATTCCTCAAAGCAGCCCATGTTCTCTATAGAACAACGTATTGAATGGATTGAGCGCATTTACAAAAACGAACCTAAAATAAAAGTGATCGCCTACGAAGGATTGACCATTGATTGTTGCAAAAACAATAATGCTCAATTTATACTTAGAGGCATTCGCTATATCAATGACTTTGAATATGAAAAAGCGATTGCAGATATGAATCGCATGTTGGCTCCTGAAGTAGAAACCGTATTTTTAACTTGCACGCCACTTTACTCTACCATTTCATCTACTTTAGTAAGAGACGTTATTAGAAATAATGGAAATGTGCATCAGTTTATTCCTGATGCTATTGTACAGGACTTTAAAACAATCTCTTAAAAATTATTTCGAAACTTAGCAAGCCATTTCGACCATGCATTTTGCACGGCCAACCAATCTTTTGAGCGCGATTGCTTATCACTGGCCAACCAATAGCCTAGTAGCGCACCAAGTAATATACCAAACAGTGTCTTATTTCTTTGAATCATAAGTGTGGTTGTTTCTATTTATAATAGCGGTTTTCTAAAATATAATGCATTACCGTATCGGGCATTAAATAGCGTATAGATTTATTTTCTTTTACTAAAGACCTGATGAGGGAAGAGGAAATTTCTATAAGCGGCGCATTGACAACATTTATTTTTGCACCTACTTTATTGTCAATTTCATAACCCGGTCTTTTATAAATGATAATTTCATAATTAGCAATTAAAATCTCTGCATTTTTCCAACGTTCCAAATTCTGAAAACTATCGCTACCCATAATAATGGAAAACTTTTCTAAAGGAAATTTGTCATGCAAATAAGCCATGGTATCTATGGTATATGAAGGCTTGGGTAAAGAAAATTCGATATTACTAGCACGCATATTGTTATTGCCTTCAATAGCTAATTGCACCAAGTGCAATCTATCAAACTCGTTAAGTAAGGTATGCGCAGGCTTTAAAGGATTCTGAGGAGATACCACAAACCAAATTTTATCCACCTCTGTATGTTCTAAAATATGATTTGCAATGATTAGATGCCCAGTATGAATGGGGTTAAAACTGCCAAAATATAAACCAATATGCATAAATAATAATTTAAATAACGGACACCCAGATTTTCTCAGCGTCCTTTTTTCTAATACTCAAATGATAGCCCGCTATTTGAATAGCAATAGGATCGCCTAAGGGAGCAACCATTTCAAGCCAAACTGGCTCTCCTGGCACGCAACCCATTTCTAACAAGGTTAAATGAAATTCGCTTTCATCATGTTTTGTTATCTTTGCTTTAGAACCCAAGGGTAATTCTGTTAAACGAATCTCTTCTAGGCTTGTTTCTTTCATACATGCAAAAATACATGTTGAGAAGTTGCTTACCTAAATTATTTATAAACTTTGTATAAATCTTCATAATGGCTATCCATTTTCACCAAGCTGACCAAAGCACGGTATTAAAAAATAAAATACGACTAAAGCAATTTTTGGCTAGTATAGTTCAGGATTTTAGAAAAAACCATCGCATAGATACCATTAATTATATTTTTTGCTCTGACGAATATCTATTATCAATCAATCAAGAATATTTACAACACGACACTTATACCGATATTATTACATTCGACTTAAGCAATAACAAAACCGAAATTGTTAGTGATATTTACATTAGCATTGACCGCGTAAAAGAAAATGCTCAAAAATTTAATAGCAACATAGAGCACGAATTGCACAGAGTGCTCTTTCACGGCATTTTACACTTGTGTGGACTCAAAGACAAATCAAAACAAGATGCGGCTTTAATGAGATCAAAAGAAGAATACTATTTAAATACCTATTTTAAGCAATAAGCATGAAAGGACTAGAAATTTGTTACGAAGACGCGGATTTAATAATTGTCAATAAACCATCTGGTTTATTAGTCATACCCGATAGATTTGATGAGCATGCGCCTACTCTAAAAAAAGAAATAGAAGCCTATTTGGGCGCAAAAGTATTTACGGTTCATAGAATTGACAAGGATACTAGTGGTGTTATCTGCTTTGCTAAAGATGAAACTACACACAAATACCTCTCCAAATTATTTGAAGAACATAATATTGGAAAATGGTATTTAGGCCTAGTGCATGGCAAACTAACACCCAATACAGGAAGCATAGAAAATAATTTAGTGGAGCATCCTGCCAAGAATGGCAAAATGATCATAGCACATAAAGGCAAATTTTCGCATACCGACTATGAAGTAATTGAGGAATTCAAAAACTACTCCTTAGTTAGCTTTCAAATCCATACAGGACGCACCCACCAAATCAGGGTACATGTGCAATCTTTAGGGCACAGTTTAGTGGGCGACCCTTTATATGGCGATGGCGGTGCGCTTTATGTTTCACAATTAAAAAAGAAATTTAATTTAGCTAAATTAGAAGAGGAGGAAAAACCAATTTTAAGCAGATTGGCCTTGCATGCGCATAAACTCAGCTTTAAAAAGGCTGACGGCAGCGTTGTAGCTGTAGAAGCTCCGCTACCAAAAGATATGCGTGCTAGCCTTCAGCAATTAAGAAAATGGAGTAAATAAATATTGATAAAGAATCTTATTTTTGCAATCTAAATACATACTGATGACAAAATCCACTATTAAGATAGACATTACCCTCGACGAAGATAAAATGCCAGATATCATTGAATGGGAAGCACCAGACGGAGGGGTAAATGAATTGCAAGAAGCAAAAGCATTACTACTTGGCTTATGGGATGGCAAAGAAAAAAGTGCATTGCGAATAGATCTATGGACTAAAAAGATGATGGTTGACGAAATGATTGATTTCTACTTCCAAACGTTCTACGGTTTGGCAGAAACTTTTGAAAGAGCTACAAAAAATCAAGAATTAGCTAAAGAATTAAAAGCATTTGCAAGTAGTTTTCAGAAAAAAGCTATGGATGCTTTAGATAAAGAACAAAACCAATAAAAAATAGTGTATGAGCTTAGAAGCTAAAATAATGGAGTCGTTGAAAACGGCTATGAAAGCCAAAGACGAAGTTGCCCTCCGCACCTTGCGTGCTATTAAAGCTGCTATCATCATTGAGAAAACAGCAGAAGGTGCTACTGGCGAAATAGATGAAGCAACAGAAATAAAGATGTTGCAAAAAATGGCTAAACAACGCAAAGATTCTTTAGAAATTTTTGAGCAACAACTTAGAGAAGATTTAGCGAGTAAAGAACGAGAAGAATTGGCTATAATTGAACAGTTCTTGCCGGCGCAAATGAGCGAAGAGGAAATCAAGCAAGCGTTACAGCTGGTTATAGCACAAGTAGGTGCTAGTTCTATGGCCGACTTAGGTAAAGTGATGGGTATTGCTAGTAAAGAATTAGCCGGAAAAGCAGATGGCAAATTAATTGCATCCTTGGTAAAAGAATTACTTCAAAAATAAACTATGCTATTAGATTTTATCGCACTTGCATTTTTACTTTTTGGCTTATATAGAGGCTTCAAAAAAGGCATTATCATGGGTGCGTTTTCTATGTTGGCATTTTTGATGGGCATCATATTATCCTTAAAATTCACCCATTATTTTTCTACTTTTTTAATTGACCAGCATATTACGTCTAGCAAATGGGCTCCCTTCGCTAGTTTTATTTTAGTGTTTATCTTCTTTGTTTTGGCTATTCATTTAATTGGAAAATTTATTGAAAAAATAAGTTCGCTTTTACTACTTGGATGGGCCAATCATCTCATAGGTGCTATACTCTATGGCTTTATCTCCTTGATCGTTCTTTCTAGTTTTTATTGGTTCATTAATAATTTACATATTATTGACCCTAAGCATTTTAGTAATTCTAAAAGCTACGCATTAATAGCACCCATAGCGCCATGGATTATGGAGCATATGGGAAAAATCATTCCTTGGATTAAACCAGTATTCACAGATTTACAATCGCTCATCACCGCTATACCTTCTAAATAATATGTGGGTATTAATAGATAATTACGATTCCTTTTCTAATATTTTACATCATTACCTTCAGCAAATACACGAATGTGTACTATACAGAAATGATGCCATTACAATAGCTGAATTAAAGCAATTACAGCCCTCAAGAATCATCTTATCTCCAGGTCCTAAAACGCCCCACGAAGCAGGTATTTGTTTAGATATTATAGCGCATTTTCATACTACCACACCAATACTTGGCATTTGTTTAGGCCATCAAGCATTGGGTATATATTTTGGAGCGCAATTAGTACGCTCCTCATATCCACAACATGGTAAAATAAGCGGTGTTACGCATACACAGCATCCTCTATTTACAGCCATCGATAGGAGCTTTGATGTGATGCGGTATCATTCGTTAGAATTAAAAATTGAACCTAATAGCGCACTAAAAAGTATAGCTATAAGCAATTTCGACAATGCCGTAATGGCAATTGCCCATGATGATTTTCCTGTTATAGGGATTCAATTTCATCCAGAAAGCATAGGCACAGAGACTGGTATGCAAATACTGAAAAATTGGGCTGCAATTACCTTTTAGCTTTTTTAGCTTGCTGCATAATTACAATTGTACCTAGCAATAAGGTATAGCCATAAAAAACATCTTCAAAAGGTATTGTATAAATTCTTATTCCCAAGTTTTCGGCATCATTATATAGCACCACCGGTATTGAGGTCAACAGTCCATTTACTAATAAAAAGGGAATTAATGATAGCAGAAAGGAATAAAGAAAAATTCGCAAATTAAATTGTGTTAACTTATTTCTTATGAAGTATAAGTAGCAATTGACAGCACCCGCTAATAACATTGTAGCAGCCGTATAATATCGATCATAAAAAATAATTCCAACAATAAATAGTATTAATCCACTAGCAAAAAAAAGAGCCCACAACAATTTGTCTGCTTGCTTAACAGGAAAATAGGCTGCAATACACTTGTATATAAACGCACATGCATAAGGTACTACAAGAAAAAACAACCATTCTTCTATAGGCAATCCTCCGAAACGAAAAGAGAGTGTATAGCGAGCATTAAAACTCCAAACGCCTAAATACGTAAATAAAATATCCCAGCAAACATACACCGAACCTACCCATAGAATACCTACAAACAGTGATTTCCAATACGTATAAAAATGCACTTTTTTATCAAAGCTTAATAAGAAAGGGAATAAAATAGTTAATACATCTATTGCCAAGTAGGTATAATTTCCCATGCTGCTAGTCATTACAATTTCCAATATTTTTTGGCTACTATCAACATGCCAAAAGATTCGCCATGTTCTTTTTCTAAATGCTTATGATGCATTTTATGTGCCCATCTCCAGGTACGAATAAACTTATTATTAGATCTCGTAAACCATTTAAATCGCTGATGAATAATTACATCATGAACAATAAAATAAGTGAAGCCATAAATTAAAATACCAAAGCCAATGGCAACCACCAACGGCGCTCCATGCATAGCTCCCAACATAATACATAGCCAACTAGGTATAGCAAAAATCAAAAAGAACGCGTCGTTTTTTTGAAAAGGAGTATAGCCGCCTCTATGGTGATCTTCGTGAAGGTGCCACAGAAAGCCATGCATAAGAAACTTGTGGGCCAACCAAGCTACAGCTTCCATTCCTAAAAATGAAAATAGTACAACTAAAACAAACAGGATACTCATATATGTGATTGAATAATTGCAAAAAACAGCAACTGAATTAATAACAGATTCACGGCAAATTGGTTGAATTGATACTTTAAAAATTGCCATAAAATAGCCAACAATAAACTAATCAACCACCAACTTACATAATTACTTAAGGGCACACCAGCCTGAAACCAATGCCAGTAGTGTAGCTTAATAGCTGCTGGTTCCATAACCCAATCAAAAAAAGTAGCAATTGTAGCCGCCGATAAGGGTGCGAGTATTTTATTAGCCGTAAATGCTTGAGCTAAAGAAGCACTAGCATAAAGTACAAAAACCCAATTAAATGCGATTAATAGCGGCACCTGTTGCCAAGACAAACCCAACACCGTAGTGTAGGCATAATGGCCAAATAAAATAGACTTATGTACACCCAGCCATTCTACAGCAAAACCAACTGGAAAAACAAGTAGTATCCATTTCCAGATATGCTTATGTTGCGCCGCTACAGCCACAACAAAAAATAGCATCATTAATAGCAAATGCCAAGGTGTGGTAAGCTGCATAATTGCAGGCTTGTAAAATAAAATACCTACAAATCCTATGATATGAAATAGGACAGCAATAAGGGTTAAGTTTTTTGTTGCAAACATAGTTTAATATTATTGGGTATGCCAAACCCACTCTGCTTCTCCATGCTTTAACTGCACTAAGGAGCCATCGGATTTGGTTACGATCAAATCACCATTTTCATTAACTCCTTCTATTAAAGCTTCCCAAACAATATCATCACTATAGAATTTTTGTAGTTGCGCTTTTTTATATAAAAGGGTATGGTAAAAATTATTGATTTCTTCTTCCTTAAAAGTAGTAATTAGTTTTAATATAGTCGCATAAAGTTCGATCATTAAATCATTAATATCATTGGGTTTGCTCCCTTCATGGAATAAAGAACCCGCATGGGGTAAATCTACCATAGGCCCCTCCTGAAAAACATTAATTCCTATGCCAATCACCGAATACACCCATTGTTGCCCACGAATAACATTCTCAATCAATATTCCCCCTGCCTTTTTGTCATTACAAATAATATCATTGGGCCATTTTATAGCACAGCTAAGCGCCGGGTAAAAACTGTGAATGGCTTGCACAACCGCCACTGCTACTGCTTTATTAAAAACAATCATTTTTGATAAAGCCAAATTGGGCTCCACTATAATGGACATGGATAAACTCTTATCTTTTGTTGCTGTCCATACTTTAGATCGTTGCCCTTTGCCATTCAATTGATGTCGGGCACTAACAATTTGTCCATTTTGCGCCTTATCGTCATCAATTAAGCGCATGGCATAATTATTGGTACTATCTACTTCATCTAGGTGTATGTGTAGATTATTAAACAGGTCTTTAACGTTTATTGACAAAAGATTTGCTAATTTTGAAAGATATATAAACTATAGATTGTAGAAATATAAAAAACAAATTTAACTAATTAAATGATTGAATCTACCAAGCAAACAAAATCGAATCGACTTAGTCGATCGAGCAAGTTATTTAAAACGATTATTAGCGCCATAGAAGAAAAAAAAGGGAATAACATAGTTTCCTTAGACTTAAAAAAAATAGACGAAGCTGTTGCTGATTTTTTTATCATTTGTGATGTGCAATCTCATACACAAATGAGTGCTATTTTGACCAACATTGAAAAACGCACAGCCGAAGAATGCGATGAAAAACCTTATCACAGATCAGAAAGTAACGAATGGTCGTTGAGTGATTATATCAATATTGTAATTCATGTTTTTGAAGAAAGCCAACGTAAATTCTATGATATAGAAGGCCTTTGGATGGATGCAGACAGAAAAGAACACAACTAAAAAGTAAACGAAATTTCAAAATGGAAAATCAACAAAAAAATAAATTACCCAATTTCAAACCTTCAAAAGGCCCTAAATTCAATATTTTCTGGATGTATGGCATTATCATTGCGGTAATCATAGGACTTAATATTTGGAATGGCGGCGTTGGTGGCAATTCGGTAGAATATACCTTTCAAATATTTAAAACCCAGTTTTTAGATAGTAATAAAGTAGACAAAATATATGTGTATAATAAATCTGAAGTAGAAGTACACGTTAAAAAAGGATACAAACCTGCTATCATTAATTTCGAAATTGGATCGGTAGAGCAATTTGAAAAAATGCTCGATGCTGCTCAAGCAAATAAAAGTGAGCAAGATAAAATCACTCCCATATTTGCTGAACGTGGCAATTTATTGAGAAGTATCGGCGAGTTTATCATTCCAGCTTTACTCATGATTGGCCTTTTTGTTTTGTTTATGCGCAAAATGGGTGGCGGTGCTCAAGGTGGTGGCGCAGGTGGCATTTTTAACATCGGTAAATCAAAAGCGCAATTATTTGAGAAAGGAACAAAAGTGAATATCACCTTTAATGATGTAGCAGGATTGGACGAAGCGAAAGTTGAAGTTATGGAAATCGTCGATTTCCTTAAGAACCCTAAGAAATATACTGCATTAGGCGGAAAAATACCTAAAGGTGCTTTATTAGTGGGACCTCCGGGAACGGGTAAAACCCTTTTGGCAAAAGCCGTAGCGGGAGAAGCACAAGTACCCTTCTTTTCTATGTCTGGATCTGATTTCGTGGAGATGTTTGTAGGTGTGGGCGCAAGTAGAGTGCGTGATTTATTTAAACAAGCAAGAGAAAAATCGCCTTGCATTGTTTTTATCGATGAGATTGACGCTATAGGTAGAGCTCGTGGGAAAAATATGATGATGAGTAATGATGAGCGTGAAAACACCTTAAATCAATTACTCGTTGAAATGGATGGCTTTAGTGGCGATAGTGGCATTATTGTTTTAGCAGCTACGAACAGACCCGATGTTTTAGATGCCGCTTTATTACGCCCAGGTCGTTTTGATAGACAAATATCTATAGATGTACCCGATTTAGCTGGCCGCGAAGCAATTTTCAAAGTGCACTTGAAAGGATTGAAAACCAATGAAAATCTTGATATTAAAAAATTAGCATCACAAACTCCTGGTTTTGCAGGGGCAGATATTGCAAATATTTGCAACGAAGCCGCATTGATTGCTGCAAGAAAAGGTAAAGATCATGTAGATCTAGACGACTTTAACGATGCCGTTGACAGAGTTATTGGTGGATTGGAAAAGAAAAATAAAATCATTTCACCCGACGAGAAAAATGTCATTGCCTACCATGAAGCAGGCCATGCCGTAGCTGGTTGGTTCTTAGAGCATGCTTACCCATTAGTAAAAGTAACTATTGTTCCAAGAGGCGATGCAGCTTTGGGTTACGCTCAATATTTACCTAAAGAAAAATACCTTACTATCAAAGAAGAAATTTTAGATAGAATGTGTATGGCCTTAGGTGGAAGAGCAGTAGAAGAATTGATGTTCAATAAAATTAGTACGGGCGCATTAAGCGATTTGCAATCGGTAACCAAAATGGCTTATGCTATGGTATCGGTTTATGGCATGAATGATAAGATTGGCAACATTTCTTTCTACGATCCTAATAATGAAAATTCTTTCTCTAAACCTTATTCCGAAGAAACTGGGAAAATGATTGATGATGAAGTTCGAATTTTAGTAGACACGTCGTACAAAAGAGTAAAACAATTATTACAAGATAAATTTGATGCGGTTAAAATCATTGCAGAAGAACTCTTGAAAAAAGAAGTTTTATTTAAAGACGACTTAGAAGTATTGATTGGCAAAAGACCTTTTCAAGAAGATAGCGAAGCACCAAAAGAAGTATCGGGAATAGCTCAAGTAACAGCAACAACAACTTTGGTAGCTGAAGAAACAGCCCCAACTACAACAGAAGCTTAATACACTAAATAAGCGATGCTTATTAGGCATCGCTTTTATTTTTTGATATGGAAACATACACTACATCTAGAGGACGAGAAAATATTTTAAGAAATATTAGAAAAGGTTTACATGCCTACCGCGCACCAATGCCTTTTCCAGAATCAGATAAAATAAACTTGCAAGACGCGCTTGCATATACCAATGTAAGTGTAGATGAATTATTTGCAACCGAATTTATTCAGTTAGGTGGTAAATTTATTTATTGTGCCAACGAAGCAGAAATGCATGCGAATATTATCCAACTTATTGATCAACAAAATTGGAATCAAGTACTTTCATCAGATGACAACACCTTAAATCAAGTGAATGCATTAAGTCCGCAAGCTATTGCTACAATGACACCAGACAATAGCACTGCCGACGCTTGTATTACCTTATGCGATTGTGCCGTAGCAAGAACAGGGTCCTTTATTTTCTCTAGTAAACAAAGCATGGGAAGAACGGCGCCTGTTTTTTATCCAGCACATATTGTAGTATTGTATTCCGATCAAATTGTTCTTGACATTCAACATGCTATAGATTATGTAAAAGAACACAATCCAGATGGATTGCCTTCTATGATTAATTTAAATACTGGACCTAGCAGAACTGCTGATATTGAAAAAACCTTAGTAGTTGGCGTGCATGGACCCAAGGAAGTGTATTGTTTATTTGTTCAACGATAATTCCTAAAAATAAAAATGAACCAGCCCTTTGAAGTAAGCGGACAATTAATAGATTTATTTTCCCGCACAATAAAAGCGGCAAAAATTACGGTGCTTCATAATCGCATTCATTCCATCACCGAGCTCAAAAATGCACCCAACAATTATATCCTTCCGGGTTTTATAGACGCACATATTCATATAGAAAGTTCGATGCTAACCCCTAGCTCTTTTGGAGCAATAGCGGTAAAGCATGGCACGGTAGCAACGGTATCCGATCCGCATGAAATTGCCAATGTATGTGGCATTGAAGGGGTTGATTACATGATAGCAAACAGCCGACAAAGCCCTTTTAATATTTTTTTTGGCGCCCCCTCTTGTGTGCCCGCAACAGCTTTTGAAACTGCTGGCGCTTGCATTGATGCTAAAGATATTGAGCAGTTGATGCAACGACCAGAAATATTTTATCTTACCGAAATGATGAATTACCCTGGCGTCTTACACAAAGACCCAGAAGTAATGCGAAAAATAGAAGCTGCTCGCAAACTAAAAAAACCAATTGATGGCCATGCACCGGGCCTAAGAGGCGCAATGGCAGAAGCCTATATCCATGCCGGCATAAGCACGGATCATGAATGCACAACGCTCGATGAAGCCTTAGAAAAAATAAACTTGGGCATGAACATTCTCATTCGGGAAGGAAGCGCAGCTAAAAATTTCAATGCTTTACATAGTTTAATGGAAAGTCACCCTGAAATGCTTATGTTTTGTAGCGACGACAAACATCCTGATGAATTAATAAGGGGCCATATCAATGAACTGGTTCAGCGCGCTATTGATTTAGGGTACAATATTTATGATGTATTAATAGCAGCCTGTATCAATCCAATAAAACATTATCAATTACCGATGGGCATGTTGCGAATTGGTGATCCTGCCGATTTTATTATTACTAATGATTTATCTTTTCATAGTATAAAAGCAACGTATTTAAAAGGACAACAAGTTGCAGCAAATGGCCATTCATTTATAGAAATCCCTACACAGCAAATCATCAATAATTTTAAAGCACAGCCTTATCAAGTTAGCGATTTTGCTATTGAAGCGCATACTACTACAAAGCAAATAAGAGTTATAGAAGCCATAGAAGGACAACTTATTACTCAATCTAGCCTTCACGATGCGCATATACAAAACGGCTATATTGAAAGTGATTTAGACCAAGATGTATTAAAAATGGTTGTAGTCAACCGATATACCGTACATACCAAACCAGCTATCGCCTTTATTAAAAATTTCAATCTAAAAGAAGGCGCCATTGCAAGTACTGTAGGTCACGATTGCCACAACATTATAGCCGTTGGTGTAGACGATGAAAGTATTTGCAAAGCAGTAAATCTTATCATTGAACAGCAAGGTGGCATTGCAGTAGTAAATAAAAAGGAAACACATATTTTGCCTTTACCTATTGCGGGCTTAATGAGTACAAAAGAGGGCGCTGCATTAGCGCAAGATTATATCGAAATTGATGCAGCCGCAAAAAAATTAGGTACTACCTTAAAAGCTCCTTTTATGACCTTGTCATTTATGGCTTTATTAGTAATACCTAATCTAAAATTAAGTGATAAAGGTTTATTTGATGGCGCTGCATTTACTTTTACGCCCTTACAATTATAATGCCTTATAAGCTTTCAATCCTTCTTCTAAACAATCCATTGCAGCATTAATAGCATCTAGATTTAAGACATATGCCAAGCGTACTTCATCTTTCCCTTGTCCAGGTGTAGCATAAAATCCTGCAGCAGGAGCCATCATTAGGGTAGCATTTTGATATGAAAAATGTTCTAGCAACCATTGACAAAATACTTCAGTATCGGCCACAGGTAATTTAGCCATTGCATAAAATGCGCCGCCCGGATTAGGGCAGAACACGCCTTCCATAGCATTCAATCGTTGCACCAACAAATCTCTACGCTCATTGTAAGCTGCGTGCACGGCATCAAAATAATCAGCAGGCAAATCAACGGCTGCCTCTCCAAGTATTTGAGCAAAGGTAGGCGGACTTAAACGCGCTTGAGCTAATTTCATTGCAGCGCTCAATACTTGTTCATTCTTAGTTATAAAAGCGCCTATTCTTCCACCACATGCACTATATCGTTTAGAAATGGTATCCATCATGATTACATGCTGATCCATACCTTCTAGGGTTAATGCAGAAATATGTTGTCTGCCGTCGTAGCAAAACTCCCGATAGGCTTCATCGCTAAATAAAAACAAATCGTGCTTTAAGCAAATATTTTTAAGCACATTCAATTCTTCTAAGCTGTATAAGTAACCCGTTGGATTATTAGGATTACAAATCATAATGGCTTTTGTTTTGGGCGTAACGGCTTGCTCAAAGGCTTCCATTGATGGCAAGGCAAATCCATTTTCTATAGCCGATGGAATAGGCACAACTTTAACACCCGCAGCAATGGCAAAACCATTATAATTGGCATAAAACGGCTCTGGAATAATGATTTCTTCTCCTGCATCTAAACAACTCATGATACCAAACGAAATAGCTTCAGAGCCACCCGTAGTTACAATAATTTGATTTTCGTTTACATGGATATTATTTCTTTGATAATAGGTAACCAGTTTTTTTCTGTACGATTCAAAACCGGCACTATGACTATATTCCAATACTTTCATGTCTACATTTCTTACCGCATCTAAAATAGCTTTAGGCGTTTCTATGTCTGGCTGACCAATATTTAAGTGATATACTTTTACGCCTCTTTTTTTTGCAGCTTCTGCAAAGGGCACTAATTTTCTGATTGGAGAAGGTGGCATAGCTACCCCTCTAGATGATATGTTTGGCATGGCGCAAAAATAATTTAAAAATTGCTTTAATTAAAATAAAAAAGTCAGCAATTGCTTGCTGACTTTTTTTATTAGTAGTTATACCCTATTTTGCTGGAGCTGCTGCTGGAGCTGCTTGCGTTACTGTACCTCTGATAAAAATCTCATAACGATCTTTACCTTCTGGTAATTGCGCATTAGATTGGATAAATACAGATTTAAAAATTGGACCAGGGCGACCTTGTGTATTGTAATGAACCGTGATTTTAGCTGATTTTCCAGGTAAAATTGGTTCTTTTGGCCATTCTGGAGTAGTGCAGCCACAAGATCCGGTTGCATTTTGGATAACCAATGGTTCTTTACCTGCATTTTTAAATTCAAATACATGTTCTGCTACAGGTCCTTCTGGAATGGTACCAAAATCATAAGTATCTCCCTTATCCTTAAACTGAAATTTAGGTGCATTAGGATTTGCTGCAGTTTTAGCAGCATCTTGAGCGAATGTTACAACAGAAGCTATTGCAAGTCCGAAAGTTAAAATCAATTGTTTCATAGTGGTTTTATTTTTAAGTATTAATTTGTTTTAATCATTGAATTATTTTGTGGCACTGAAGACTCTGGCGCTTTTTCAACTTCCCCTTTTATAAATAATACCTTAGAACCAGCATTAGATAAAACGGTCAAATTTTTATTGAATGGCCCCGGTCTGCCTTGCGTACCATAAGACGCTTTAATAACACCTGTTTTGCCAGGTAAAATTGGATCTTTTGTATAAGTAGGTGTAGTACAACCACAAGAAGGCTGAACACGTTGAATAATGATGGGTTCTTTGCCCGTGTTTTTGAAACTGAATTCAAATTCTGCAGCAGGACCTTCTGGTATAGTACCAAAATCATGTGTATCTACTTTAAAAGCCATATTTTCAGGCACTAAAGTAGTTACCGGCGCACCAGGATTAGCCGCTACCTCTTTTTTCTCTTGTGCGAAGCCTTGTGTAGCCAATGCTACTAAACAACTTAAGGAAAGGATTAATTTTTTCATATACCTATAATTTAGACTACAAATATATATTTTCATGGCAAATAATCATACATTTTCCTTGTTAATCCATAGTTAATCGTAAACAATCGATATTTTTGCGAAATGTTCAAATTCCTAGTTATACAAACTGCTTTTATAGGCGATGCTATTTTAGCAAGTGCTTGTTTAGAGGAATTGCATAAAAGCCACCCTACTGCAACTATAGATTTTTTAGTACGAAAGGGCAACGAACAATTGTTTGAAGAGCATCCTTTTCTCAACAAAGTGCTTATTTGGAATAAACAACAGCATAAACTACATCATTTTTTCAAAACCCTACAAAGCATTCGTAAAGAAAAATATACCCATGTAATAAACTTACATCGCTATACCAGCTCAGGGCTTTTTACTGTTTTTTCTGGCGCAAAAGAAACCATCGGGTTTGACAAAAATCCGCTATCCTTTTTATTTACCCAGAAAATCAAACATCGGATTAGTGTCTATGGCGATTCGCATTGGGTGCATGAAACGGAGCGTAACCATGAACTAATAGCAGCTATTACCTCTTTAGATGTGCAGCGACCAAAACTATACCCAAGCGAGCAAGATTATGCCAAAGTAGCGGCTTACAAAAATCAACCCTATATATGCATAGCGCCTAGTTCGGTATGGTTTACCAAACAATTTCCGGTCGAAAAATGGGTTGCTTTTGTAAAAACTGTACCTAAACATTATACTATTTACTTATTAGGAGGCAAAGGCGATTATGCATTAGCAGAATCGATTGCGACATCTGCAAAAGATAATTGCATTAACCTATGCGGTAATTTAAGTTTATTAGAATCTGCAGCACTCATGAAAGATGCTTTTATGAATTATGTAAATGATTCAGGCCCCTTACATATATGCTCAGCTATGAACGCACCTACTAGAGCCATTTTTTGTTCTACGCAAGCAAATTTTGGGTTTGGCCCCTTAAGTACGAATAGTAAAATCATAAGCTACAAAGAAAATTTAGCCTGCAAACCTTGCGGATTGCATGGAAAAAAAGAATGTCCTAAAGCACATTTTACTTGCGCATTAGGAATTGATATTAACGAATTAAGCGAATGCTTAACAGCATAAAAAGAAGCAATAGCATGGATATACACTGCTCAGATTGGGAATTAGACATATTTAAGAAAATAGGCGCTGCAGCGGATAAGCTGGAAATGCCCTGCTTCTTAATAGGAGGATTTGTACGCGACAAACTTATAAACAGGGCTTCTAAAGATGCCGATATAGTTTGTGTTGGCGATGGCATACGCTTAGCTCAAGAAGTAGCCCAATTATTTCAACCAAAACCCAATGTGCATTTTTTTAAAACCTTTGGAACCGCTCAAATCAAAGTAAATGATTTTGATATAGAATTTGTTGGCGCTAGAAAAGAATCTTACCAAGAAAGTTCTAGAAAACCTATGGTTGAAAACGGCTCTATAGAAGACGATCAAAATAGAAGAGATTTTACGATTAATGCCCTAGCCATTGGCTTGAACAAAACAAATTTTGGCAACTTGATTGATCCTTTCGATGGCCTTTTAGATTTGGAGAATAAAATTATCCGTACTCCACTCAATCCAGATATTACGTTTAGCGACGACCCCTTACGGATGATGCGCTGCATTCGTTTTGCTAGTCAATTAGGTTTTTATATTGAAGAGCAAACATTTTTAGCCATTGAACGTAATAAAGATCGTATTACTATTGTTTCTCAAGAGCGCATTACCGATGAGTTAAATAAAATTATAGCGTCTCCAACACCTTCTGTTGGTTTCGATTTGCTATTCAAAAGCAAACTACTGAGTATCATATTCCCATCTATGCAGGCATTATCCGGTGCTGAATATGTAGATGGCCTTGGGCATAAAGACAATTTCTATCATACACTAGAAGTGTTGGATAACACCGCTAAACAAAGCACAAATTTGTGGCTTCGATGGGCTGCTATCTTACATGATATAGGCAAGCCCGCAACCAAACGCTTTGAAGATGGCCACGGGTGGACCTTTCATGGACATGAAGTAGTGGGTATGCGTATGGTATCCAAAATTTTTAAGCAACTAAAATTGCCCTTAAATGAGCATATGAAGTATGTTGAAAAATTGGTTTTATTGCATTTAAGGCCCATTAGTTTGAGTAAAGATGAAATAACAGATGCTGCAATGCGTCGCTTATTGTTTGATGCTGGCGATGATTTGGAAGATTTAATGATCTTGTGCAAAAGCGATATTACCTCTAAAAATCAAGCTAAAGTAAAACGCTTTTTAGCCAACTTCGATTTGGTTTTAGAGCGATTGAAAATAGTAGAAGAAAAAGATAAGATTCGAAATTGGCAACCACCAATTGATGGTGAAATCATAATGCAAACCTTTCAATTAGGTCCATCTAAAGAAGTAGGTCTTATTAAAACAGCTGTTAGAGAGGCTATTTTAGATGGTCTTATTGATAACAATTACGATGCCGCTTTTGAATATATGCTTCAACAAGCCGCTCAACTCGGCCTTAAACAACCCTAGTAAAAATGCCCATTAAACTACCTACTATTCAAACGCTACCTTTTTTATTTAAAGCCATAGCCGTTTTTCACCTATTATTATTTTGCTACAGTCTCTATAATGCCATTGGTTTTCCATGGAACACTTTTGTATGGCTATTCCCATTAAACTATGCCCTATATAGTGCTATTTGGATTTGGGTAAGTTACTTTAAAAAGAAAGCAGCCATTGCTTACATTGTATACACCTGCCTCAATCTTATCTTATGGATAAAGCCCAGTCAAGTAGCTAGTTTTAATGATTACCGAAGTCTCACGCTTTTTCCTATTGATTGTATTTTAGTATTTTTATTATTATTTATCTATAAGCAATTAAAATAAAAATGCAAACAAGCACGTATAAAGACATGATGGACCGATGGGTAGAGATACCCATTACGCCAAAACGCATCATCTCTTTAGTGCCTTCTCAAACAGAATTATTATTTGATTTAGGTTTAGATGAAGAAGTAGTAGGCATTACCAAATTTTGCGAACATCCAAGCGCTTGGCGCAAACAAAAAACCATTGTAGGAGGCACTAAAAAAGTAGACTATAGCATCATTGACCAATTAGCACCTGATTTAATCATTGCTAACAAAGAGGAAAATACCAAAGAGATGATTGCTGCTTTGGAAGCAAAATACCCCGTATGGATTAGCGATGTAAATACAAAAATAGAAAACGAATTAATGATTGAGCAAATTGGCGCCATCGTTCAAAAGCCCCAGCAAGCCTTATTAATCATTTCAAAAATTCAGCAGACCTTCTCAAAATTGAAATGCTTATCTAGCGATCTTAACGTAGCCTACTTTATATGGAAAGATCCTTGGATGGTAGCAGCATCAAACACATTCATACAGGAGATGCTTTTAGAAAATGAATGGAGTAATGTTTTTGAACATAAAGAACGCTATCCTATAATTTCTATTGAAGAACTAATAACTGCACATCCAGAGGTGATTTTCCTATCTTCGGAGCCCTACCCTTTTAAAAACAAACATATAGAAGAACTGGCATCATATTTACCCAATACCAAAATTATATTGGTAGATGGCACCTATTTTAGTTGGTATGGTAGTCGCATGCAATATGCAACAGCTTATTTTGAAGAACTACATCAACAATTGTACTATGGGTAACAAAAATATATTAAGCACTTATTTCCCGCTAGTCCTGTTTGTATTATTATGGGTATGTTTTCACTCTTTATTCCAATATCATATAGACCCCGACACAGCAGCTTGTTTGCAAATAACAGACGAATATGCGCATGGCCATTTCTGGGATGCTGTTAATGGGTTGTGGAGCCCCTTGCAATGTTGGCTAGTAGCAATTGTACAATATATAACTTCCCTTAGCACATTAAACGCCACGCATACTTTTAATTTTATACTTGGTCTATTATTTATATGGCGACTAGGATACATAACAAAACAATGGCAACTTTCTAATTTCACCCAATTGCTACTAAAAAGCAGTTTTGCTATATTCTTATTTTATGCTTGTCATGCACAACTATTTGGAGATGTACTCTTGAGTTATTGCATTTTGGAATACTTACAGCTAACACGTAGGCAAGATTTTTTTTCAGCTACAAAGCATATTCTTTTAGCTGGCATACTTATTGGAATTAGCACCCTAAGCAAATCTTATGCATTTTATTTTGGCGGATTACATTTTTTGTGTTTATTGATTTATACCTATAAATTCAATTTCAAAAAATATAAATCGCTTGCTATTTTTCTATTAGGTATTGCTATCTGCATTACTCCTTGGATATTTTGTGTACAAGAAAAATATGGAGTTTGGAATTTTAGTTTAGCTGGCATGCTCAATAGATCTTGGTTGCTCAACGGCACGTATCAATTAAAAAAAAGCATCCAATATTTTATCATTCCATTTGGACACACAATAGCTCATTGGCAAGATCCTTTCTGGACAGAAGATCATTTTTCAACAGCTTTCGATTCCTCTTTTTTAATAAGAAAACAATTGGCACGTTTGCTTTTTGCTTTCTGGGAATTTATTCAAAGTGCAACAATAATAAGCTGGGCCTACCTGCTGCTGTTTTTCCAACTAGCTAAACAGCTAGTCAAAAAAAACAGTATTCAATACATACCTATCAATACATGGTCTATTGCCATCCTTTGTTTGCCTATTGGCTATCTTACCATTCATGTAGAAAGCAGGTACTTATGGCCATCACTACTGCCATGCATGTTTTTTTGTTTTTCTTATTTACATCAAAAAAGTAAAGCAAGAGATGCATTTACATTGAAAACTAGCGCTATACTTTTGGCATTGTCATTTATAATCTTCCCTATTATTTATTTGAAGGAACATAAAAACGAAGGAAGAGCATTAGCTCTGCATGCCCAGCAACTTCCTGCTAATCTAAAAGGGCAATACATCGTTAGTAACATAGATCCTAACCAAGGCATTATTTTAGCGTATTGGTCTAAGAGCCTTTATTGCAGTCCGATAGGAAAGGTATTTACGGATGCTCAATGGCCACGATTTGCTAAAAACATGCATATATCCTACTACGTTGAATTCCATGAAAACAGCCCGGTTAATCACACAAAACCTTTGAATACATTGAATTACAGCGCATTAATACCTCTCTACCAAACAGAAAATCTGACTATTTATCAACTTACGCGTTGAGATTTATACTATATTTTGTAAATTTGAAAATCGATAATTAATTATTAAACATACAATCATGGCATCAAAGAAAATTCAAGAGTTGTTGGGAGATCAAGCGTCTTTCCTTTTAGATCACAAATGTACTACCATCGACAAATCGCAAATTCATTTGCCTTCTCCAAATCACGTACAAGATATTTGGTTGCATTCGAATAGAAATAATACAACACTAAGAAATATTCAACAAATACTAGACAATGGTCGTTTAGGTGGAACGGGCTACGTAAGCATCCTTCCAGTAGACCAAGGTATAGAACATAGTGCTGGTGCATCTTTTGCTCCAAATCCAATTTATTTTGATCCTGAAAATATTGTAAAATTAGCTATCGAAGGCGGTTGCAATTCCGTTTGCTCTACATTTGGTGTTTTAGGAAATATCTCAAGAAAGTATGCACACAAAATTCCAATGATGGTTAAGATAAACCACAATGAGTTTTTATCATACCCCAACAAATTTGACCAAGTAATGTATGGTACCATTAAAGATGCTTGGAATATGGGCGCTATTGCTGTGGGCGCTACTGTGTATTTCGGTTCAGAAGAGAGTACACGACAAATTCAAGAAGTGGCTAGAGCTTTCGAAATGGCACATGAATTAGGTATGGCAACCGTTTTATGGTGCTATACTAGAAATAATGCTTTTAAAGTAAATGGCATTGACTACCATACATCAGCCGATTTATCTGGACAAGCAAATCATTTAGGGGTTACCATTCAAGCTGATATTATCAAACAAAAATTACCAACTAATAATGGCGGTTATTTAGCTACAGGACATGGCAAAACAAGCAAATTGGTATATGATAAATTAACTACCGATCACCCTATTGATTTAGCACGCTATCAAGTAGCAAATTGCTATATGGGTCGCGTAGGTCTTATCAATTCTGGAGGCGAATCAAAAGGCGCATCAGATTTATCAGAAGCAGTTGCAACAGCCGTTGTCAACAAACGCGCTGGTGGCATGGGTTTGATTAGTGGTAGAAAAGCTTTCCAAAAAGATATGAAGGTGGGCATTGAATTATTAAATACCATTCAAGATGTATATTTAGACGATACAATCACCATTGCTTAATACAATACAACATAAAAAAAAGCTCCTTCATTCGAAGGAGCTTTTTTTTATTCTTCCATGTAAACGCGTTTTACGCGTTGCGAAATGCCAGTCATAATTTCATACGGAATGGTATTTGCCCATTTAGCCAATTGCTGAATCCTGAGCTCGCTATTGAATAGTATGACCTCGTCTCCTTCTTGCACGCTTTCAATAGAACTTAAATCAATCATGCATAAATCCATACAAATATTACCAATGATCTTAGCCGCATGATTATGAATTAAAGCATGCCCCACTCCATTACCTAAATTACGCGGGTAACCATCTGCGTAACCAATATTAATGATGCCTATTTTCATTGGACTAGTAGCTACAAAATTTCTACTATAACCAACGCTTTCTCCCGCATCTATGTTTTTGATTTGTGCAATACGTGATTTTAATGTAGCTACCTCTTGTAATTGATTTTGCATTGCATCATCATCGGCAATACCATACAAACCCAATCCTAAACGCACCATATTGTAATGCAAATTGGGATGCCTTGATATTGCTGCAGAATTAGCTAAATGCAATAATGGAGTATAGCCTATAGTTTTAATAAGCTGCGCACTCATCTTATCAAAAAGTTGTTGTTGCACTTTAGTAAAATCATCAAATTGGTTTTTTTCACTAGCTGCTAAATGACTGAAAATAGAAAGTACTTTTAATGCTTTTTGCTCTTGGAGTAGTTTTAATAAACTAGGTAGCTCTTCCTCTGTAAACCCTAAACGATGCATACCCGTATCTAGTTTAATATGGATGCCAACCGTTTTATCTACACTTTTTTGTAAGGCTTGAATAAATAATTGTAACGAATGAAGATTGTAAATTTCAGGTTCCAAACCCCATAATATCATGCGATCAAAAGAAGAACTATCCGGACTCATCACCATTATAGGCAAGCTAATACCCGAAGTCCTTAAGGCTATTCCCTCATCGGTATAGGCTACCGCTAGATAGTCTACGCCCACATGTTGTAAGGCGTTGGCTACTTCAAAACTTCCGCTTCCATAGGAAAATGCTTTTACCATAGCCATGGTTTTAACACCAGGCTGAAGGAGTGATCTGTATACCGACCAATTTTGTTTTAATGCACTTAAATTAATTTGCATTTCTGTTTGATGAACGTACTCTTCTAACTGGGCAACGATTTTTTCAAATTCAAAATGCCTAGATCCTTTTAGTAATATGGTTTCGTTCTGAAATCTAAAACTTTGTAATTGCTGAATGCAAGCGCTTGTATTTTCGAAAAAATAACACGGCGTCGACAATTGCTCTCTAAACAATTGCTGATATTGAAGAAGCTGCTCCCCAACACCTATAAAGCGATGCAAGTGGCATTGTTGTAATTGTTTGATTACATTTAGAATGGCTTCCCGATCGCGCACTTCTGGTATATCAGATAAAATAACACTCTTTAATGCATGTTGTCTTTGCTGTTGCAACACCTGCAGTGCATTGCTAAATGAAACCGAATCGGCATTGTAAATATCGCTTAATAAGCTACAATTATTTAAACCCTTCTTCAATTCTAAACGCATGGCTATAGTTGGCAGCGTATCGAATTTATTAATCATGGTAGCATCCCATAATTGCAGGGCATGTATACTCACCAAACAAGTGATGGCATTTTCAATAGAGGCATCATCAGTAAATGGTATAACTATTGCAATGTTTTGTTGTTTATAGACCAATTTTATAGCAGTAGACTTATGCTGTTTAGTCAGGGAAAGCAGAAAATTGGCATTCGTATTTTTAAGGGACCAATCAATCAACTCCCTATCGCTATATTTACTTTTAACTAATCGATCTACTTGCTCATCATCACTATTGTAAATGATGATTTTGCAATCTTTAAACAACTTTAATTTTTCTTCAATTTTAGTCGCTTGATTTTCGAAACCTTCTTGATGCGCTACGCCCATATGCGTAAGCACTCCTATTGTTGGTTTTAAAATAGACTGCAGTGTGTCCATTTCATTTTTCTTGGAAATGCCTGCTTCAAAAATTCCAAGATCAATTTGTTTTGGCATTTTCCATACCGACAAGGGAACGCCAATTTGCGAATTATAACTCAATGGGCTTTTGTATATATTGCTTTTTTCTTCTAGCAAATAAGCCAACCATTCTTTTACGATCGTCTTTCCATTACTACCCGTAATACCTATAATTGGGCAGCATTGTGTAGCACGAATAGCAGCAGCAATAGATTGCAGTGCTTGCAAGGTATCTTCAACTGCTATAAAATTTGCATTTGGAAATGCTTCAGTAGCAATTGCATCACTAATAAGAAAGCATCGTACGCCCTTTTCATAGGCCGCTTTTATAAAATCATGTCCATTTCTATGCGATGCTTTAATGGCAATAAACAAAGTACGCTTACCTTCCAAAATAGCCCTTGAATCAATAGCTATATCTACAAGTTCTTGCTCTTGAAAAGGTTTGTTTTCAAGACCCAATATTTGATGTATGTAGGATAATGGGTACATGATTATCGTGCAAAAAAATCGGTATAGTTAGCTTTTTCGAAAAGCATAGAGAACAATTGCGCAGTTGCTTGCACATCGCCACCTGCTCTATGTCTTGCCGTATGATTGATGCCTATTTCGGTGCATAACTTACCAAGACTATAGCTTGGCATGCCAGGCATTAATTTTCTTGATAATTTAACGGTGCATAATTTAGGCACATTTAATTTGTATCCATGCACTTGCAAATGCGCATTAACAAAGGAGTAATCGAATCCTACATTGTGTGCAACAAATACTTTATCCTTTAATAAATGATAAATAGTATCGGCTACTTCATCAAAGGGAGGAGCTACTGCCACCATTTCATTTGTTATGCCTGTAAGTTGCTGAATAAAATAAGGTATATATTGATTAGGCCTTACGAGTGTTTCGTAAAACTCTAAGACCTCTTTCCCATTATGAATAGCTACAGCTATTTCTGTAATGCTACCACTACTAGCATTACCACCCGTTGTTTCTATATCTACAATAGCATACAATTTCATAATCTTACCAAAGTTAATCCTTTGCAGTGATTTTTTATTTTATGTTAGGCATTAATTTTCAAGCACTTGTTAAAAACGGATAAAATATATTTGATAAATACGCAAAAAAATAGTAACTTTTGGAAAATTTCATCTGTATGAGTACTATCAATCGCACAGACGCGCTGTCAAATTCTGTTGAAAAAAAATATGACAGTAACCAAGACCTTATTTTTAAAAAATATGCCAATAAGACCTTACCTACAGGTTTAATGAAAACTACTGCAGGTATTAACCCTTATAATGGCGCTTGGACAGAAGCTGAAGTATTACATCTTTTAAGACGATGTACTTTTAGCCCTAATGCAACTATGGTACAAACCTTGCTTGCAATGAATCCAAATCAAGCCGTGGATCTTTTATTTACCAATGCTACAAATACCGTAACTACCCCGCCCATAAACGATTATAATACCACCACCTATACCGACCCTACCGGCATAGCTCCTGGAGCAACATGGGTAAATGCAGCTTATGGCGACAGTACGGTAAACTCTAAACGCGGCATCTCTATGAAAGCCTGGTGGATGAAGCAAATGATCAAAAACAACAATTCTATTCTTGAAAAAATGGTTTTGTTTTGGCACAATCATTTTTCTACAGAATTAGGTACTGTGCCAGATGCACGCGTATATTACAAACATCTTGAGTTATTGCGCACGCATGCATTAGGAAATTTCAAAACCTTTACTAGACAAATCACAACAGATGTCTGCATGCTTTATTATCTGAATGGGTATTTAAATACAAATACCTCTCCCGATGAAAATTATGCTCGTGAATTGCAAGAACTATTTACCGTTGGGAAAGAAAATTCTCCAAATTATACCGAAGATGATGTAAAAGCTGCTGCTAAAGTATTAACTGGCTGGAGAATTAATTCCTCGACTACCATACCTACTGCATTTTTTGATAGCACCAAACATCATACCTCCAACAAACAATTCTCTTCGTTCTACGGCAACGCTGCTATTCCTTATCAATCGGGAGCAAATGGCGCTTTAGAAACAGATATTTTAATAGATATGTTGTTTTCTAAACAACAAGAAGCAGCGAAATTTATTTGTAGAAAATTATATAGATTCTTCATTTACTATACTATCGATAATACGGTAGAAACTAATGTTATTGCCCCATTAGCTCAAATTTTTATAAATAATAATTGGGATATAGTACCGGTATTGAAAACGCTTTTCAAAAGTGAACATTTCTTTGAGCTCAATTCTAAAGGTTGTATCATAAAATCACCTACAGATTTCTTGGTGGGTATTTTCAACACCTTTAAAGTAGATGTGCCTGCTACGATGACCGATTATAACAAATCATTAGTGTACAATTATATAAGAAATTATGGTGCCTTGATCGCTCAAAACATTGGAGATCCTCCAGATGTTTCTGGTTGGCCGTCTTACTATCAAGTACCAGAATTTCATGAAATCTGGATTAATTCTAATACACTGCCGAAACGCATGATATTTTCCGACATGATGTTGAATAGTGGATTTACTGCCAGTTCCGGCACTACGATAAAAATTGATTATTTAAATTTTGTATCGCAAATACCAAATGCAGACGACCCTGTTATTTTAATTGACTACTTATGCAATTTGCTGCTAGGTATATCTCTGTCTCAAACTAAAAAAGATAGTTTACGCGTCAATCATTTATTATCGGGTCAAACTAGTAATTATTATTGGACCAATGCTTGGACAGCCTATATAGCTAACCCAAACACAGCCAATACCAACATTGTAAAACCTAGATTGTTAGGACTCTTCCTTGATTTAACTCGCTTACCAGAATTTCAATTAAGCTAAACCAATATCGCTTATGAAACGTAGAGAATTTTTAAAAATGGCCCCGGTAGCTGCAGCTAGCACCGCTATGATGATTAATGGCTTGCCCATTCAATCATTTGCAGAGCACCCTTTACTTCACTTGCTAGCCAAACAAACACAAGCTAATGGCCGTGTTATGGTTTTTGTGCAAATGAATGGTGGTAACGATGGTTTAAATACCCTTATTCCATTAGATCAATATAGTGCCTTATCTACAGCAAGAGGCAACATCTTAATTCCCCAAAACCAAGTGCTCCCACTTGCTGGCTTCCCTAATACGGGCTTGCACCCTGCCATGAATAAAGTACGCGATATGTATGTAAATGGCATGGTTAATTTAGTACAAAGTGTAAGTTATCCTACACCTAATTTTTCGCATTTTAGAGCAACCGATATTTGGTTGACAGCATCTGACTCCAATCAGTATTTAGATACCGGTTGGTTGGGGCGTTATTTAGACAATGAATATCCGGGTTTCCCAATGGGCTACCCAAATGCTTCAATGCCAGATCCCTTAGCTATTCAAATTGGTTCTAGTGTGTCATCTGTTTTCTCAGGCAACAACGTAAACATGGGTATGGCAATTTCCGATATCAATAGTTTCTATAACATTGTAAACAACTCGGTAGATCCGGCACCTAATACACCAGCTGGGCATGAGCTTACTTTCTTACGCTATATCTCTCAACAAACACAACAATACAATGCTGTTTTACAAACAGCAGCTAGTAACGCAAGTAATCTTTCTAATCAATACCCTAGCGGAAATAATTTAGCTGACCAGTTGAAAATCGTTGCTCGATTAATAGCTGGCGGATTAAAAACTCCGCTTTATATTGTTAGCATTGGTGGTTTCGATACCCATTCTATTCAAGTAGACCCTACTGACCATTCTATAGGTGCACATGCTACGCTATTAAAAAAATTATCAGATGCTGTTTATGCATTTTATGATGATTTAAAACTGCATGGCAAAGATGATAAAGTGGCTACCGCTACCTTCTCAGAATTCGGAAGAAGAATCAATTCTAATTCTAGTGGGGGTACCGACCATGGAACAGCTGCACCAGTAATGGTTTTCGGAAAATCTGTGAATCCTGGCATTATAGGCTTTAACCCAATAATTCCAAGCACCGTTACTACGAGTGATAATTTACCTATGCAGCACGACTTCCGATCGGTGTATGCAGCTATTTTAGCAGACTGGTTTGATTTGCCAACTAGTGCAGTGAATAACATCCTCTTAAAATCTGTCCCAATTCCTCCTATTTTCAAAAAAGTAAATGGCGTTGCTAATACGCTAGAAGGTGGGGATAATGAAGCTTTAGGACAAAATGCACCAAACCCAATGACTAATAATACACATATTCCGTTTTATTCAGACGGATCGCATGTATTGATTGAATTGTTCAATATGGAAGGCCGTGTAGTACAAACCTTAATGAATCAGGTTGTAGAGCGCGGAGCACATGAGTTGATTCTTTATAGAAATGATTTACCTGCTGGCACGTATGTTTACAAATTAATAAATGGTAAAATTACCAGCAGTAGAAAACTACTCCTTGTTGATTAAGCTCTAGCATTAACAAACAAATAAAAAAGGCACTCAACAGAGTGTCTTTTTTATTATTTAAGTTTAAATGCTTTTTTAACAGCATCTACGTAATCTAATTTTTCCCAAGTAAATAAATCAACTTTTACTTTCTTCTCATTGTCTTTTCCTTTGTTAAAAACTTTAGTTACAGTTTCTGCTTTTCTACCCATATGGCCATAAGCAGCTGTTTCGCTATAAATTGGATTTCTCAATTTTAAACGTTGCTCAATAGCGTACGGACGCATATCGAAAACCTTTTCAACTATTTTAGCGATAGCACCATCATTCATATTTACTTTAGAAGTGCCATATGTGTCAATGAAAATACCGCATGGTTTTGCTACGCCAATAGCATAAGAAACTTGCACCAATACTTCATCACATACACCTGCTGCTACTAAATTTTTTGCCACGTGACGTGTTGCATATGCAGCACTACGATCTACTTTAGAAGGATCTTTACCAGAAAACGCACCACCACCGTGTGCACCTTTACCACCGTAGGTATCTACAATAATTTTTCTACCTGTCAAACCCGTATCTCCGTGCGGTCCACCAATTACAAATTTACCCGTAGGGTTGATGTGGAACGTGATTTTATCGTTGAATAATTTTTGCAAAGCTGGTTTCAATTGTTTTTTCACTCTTGGAATAATTATGTTGATCACATCTTTTTTAATTTGATCTAACATTTTTTTATCCGATTTATCAAAATCATCATGTTGAGTAGACACTACAATCGTATCGATACGCACTGGCGTATTATCATCGTTATACTCAATAGTAACTTGACTTTTAGCATCTGGACGTAAATACTTCATTTCTTTTCCTGCACGACGAGTACGAGATAATTCTTGAAGAATTTTATGTGCCAAATCTAATGCTAAAGGCATGTAATTGTCTGTTTCGCGCGTTGCATAACCAAACATCATACCTTGGTCGCCAGCACCTTGAGCATTCGCTAACGTTTCGAAATCTTTTTTCTTAGCATCCCGATCAACACCACGATTAATGTCTGCAGATTGTTCATGAATAGCCGATAAAATACCGCATGAATTAGCTTCAAACATATATTCCGATTTCGTGTAACCAATTTCACGAATTACGCCACGAGCAATTTCTTGCACATCTAAATATGCTTTTGATTTTACCTCACCTGCCAATACTACTTGACCGGTAGTTACTAACGTTTCGCATGCTACTTTTGATTGTGCATCATACGCTAAAAAATTATCGATTAAGGCGTCCGAAATTTGATCGGCTACTTTATCTGGATGTCCTTCTGAAACAGATTCTGATGTAAATAAATAAGGCATTTTTGATTGTTTATTGTTAAAGGTTTAAAGATAATTAATTATTTTATTACTCCACCGTTACCGATTTAGCTAAATTTCTTGGTTGGTCTACATTGCAACCACGTAAAATAGCAATATGATAGGATAACAATTGAAGTGGTACAATGGTTAATAAAGGAGATAAAATTTCTTCTGTTGCTGGTATTTCTATAACATGATCGGCCAATGCTTTAATTTGTGTATCGCCTTCATTAACTATAGCAATAATTTTACCCTTACGTGCTTTTACCTCTTGCACATTCGAAACGATTTTTTCATATGCACTTTGGTTGGTAGCTAAAAACACCACCGGCATATTTTCATCAATCAATGCAATAGGACCGTGCTTCATTTCTGCAGCAGGATATCCTTCTGCATGGATATAAGAAATCTCTTTCAATTTCAATGCGCCTTCTAAAGCCACGGGGAAATTATATCCTCTTCCGAGATACAAGAAGTTGCTAGCATCTTTATAAATAGCCGCTATATCTTGAATTTGTTTATCGAGCAATAAGATCTTTTCAATTTTAGATGGAATTTGTTCCATCTCGTATAAAATAGTTCTTAAGGCTGATTTAGTTATTGTACCTTTCTCAGCCGCTAATTGCAGGGCTATTAAAGTAAGAATGGTTACTTGTGCGGTAAATGCTTTGGTAGATGCCACTCCAATTTCTGGTCCGGCATGGGTATAGGAACCTGCATGTGAAAGGCGCGCAATAGAAGAACCGATCACATTACAAATGCCATAAATCATGGCTTTGCGTTCTTTAGCTAATTCGATAGCCGCTAACGTATCGGCTGTTTCCCCAGATTGAGAAACGGCAAATACCACATCTTTTTCGGTAATGATAGGATTGCGATATCTAAACTCCGATGCATATTCTACTTCAACGGGCACGCGAGCCAAATCTTCAATTAAATATTCTGCAATCAAACTACTATGCCACGATGTACCACAAGATGTAAATATAAAACGATCTGCATGATTTAATCGATTGGCATATTCATCTACACCGCCTAATTTAATCCAACCACCCGTAGCACTCATTCTACCACGCATAGCATCCGCTACCACTTTCGGTTGCTCATGAATTTCTTTTAGCATGAAATGCTCATAGCCACCCTTTTCTATCATCTCCAAATTCAATTCTAATTTTTGAATCTTCGGAGATTTTTCAACATTACCTAATGTTTTAATGGTAAAATTACCATTTCTATGCACCACGGCATATTCTTGATCGTTGAGGTAAATTACATTCTTTGTATACTCAATGATGGGTGAAGCATCGGAGGCAATAAAAAATTCTTTATCTCCAATACCCAAAACCATAGGAGAGCCCTTGCGAGCTGCTATCATGCGGTCGGGATTTGACTGCTCCAATACAACAATGGCATAAGCGCCAATTACTTGATTAAGCGCTATACGAATAGCTTCCTCTAAATCTACTTGTTCTTCTTTTTGTATTTCTTCAATGAAATTGACTAATACTTCCGTATCGGTATCCGATTTGAAGGTATACCCTCTGGCAATTAGCTCTTTTTTTAGAGCATCATAATTTTCAATGATACCATTATGAATAATAGCTAAGTTTCCAGAATTGGACAAATGAGGATGTGCATTTCTATCGTTTGGTTCGCCGTGGGTGGCCCATCTTGTATGGCCAATACCAATAGAACCCGTAGTATCACTATTACCAACGAAGTTTTCTAGATCAGAAACCTTGCCTGCTTTTTTAAAAACTTTTAATTCTTCTTTTATAACAGCTACTCCAGCACTGTCATACCCTCTATACTCTAGTCGTTTAAGACCTTTTATTAAAATTGGATAGGCATCTTGTTGGCCAATGTATGCTACAATTCCGCACATATTTGATTACTGAATTTTGGTATAGATGATATTCAATTTGATTTTACTGTTACTATGTTTGTACCCCCCAACCTTTAATCGGTATGCGCCAGGGAAACTAACCGTACCATTTAATCTCAAATGTACAGAATTTTTATTCTTTAAAATAGCACTTTGTAGTTCTCTTGGAATATTGAGGATATATTGATACACTTTCTGATTATTTACATAAGCCACTCTTCTTGTGCCGTCTATAAAATTCAAAGGCTCATTGCTTGATGTAGGATAACGATCGGCAATCGTATAAACAGCACCCAAGCTATCGATACCCGATGGAAATAAACGCACTGGTGCTTCAAACAAGGTATCTTCAGCACTAGTAGGTGCAAGTTGTGTGATCACTAATTCTGCTTTATTAATGACTGTTTTAGTAAGCTGCGGTAGTACTTTATCCAAACGAATGGTAATATCTCCGGCCGCACCTGGTTCGTTTTGAATCATGAAAATAGAATCGGATACTTTACCGGTAGCTGGGAAATAATTGGCAATAGGATAGTTTGAAAATGTTCTTTTAATCCAATTTGTATGAGCACAATAGCTCGATACAAAGCCAAATGAAGTACTTAGGGAATCGTCGGTATTATTGTGATAATAGAAAATAATATTAGCTCTTGAATTTTGATCTAAACCATCTAATTTAAAATACGGAATAGCTCTTCCTGTTGCAGATGGTGTAGTGTCGGGCTCTACATAAATACCTTTAAACCAAGTAAGGAACGTTGGATAATCGGCAAACTTAGTACCTCCTGCATTGGCAAGAATACTATCGGCTATCCATGAATTTAATTTAATACGCAATTGTGGTGCAACTTTCACGCCCCAAACTGTGGCACTATCCATTACTTTTCGAATATTCATTGTAGCCGATCCCATAGGCTTAGCTCTATTTACACCCAATTTTTGATTGGAGTAATACAGGCTATCTCTACTAAAAGCATCTTCTATTTGATATACATTAAGTTGCTGATTGACCGTAGCATTAGAATCGCCATAGATAACCCCACTGTAAGGCAGCACTAAAATAGCAGAGTCGATAACCGGATTGGTACCGGCAAAAGTAAAAGAAGTGGTAGGCGGCACTATTTGAAAGAACGCACCCGCATAGGTTTTCCCGAAAAACGGATCGGCATTAATCACCCCTATTCCTTTAAAAATATCTGAGTTATAATAGTTATACCCTGTCAATACCGAATCATCGTTTACCGTAACGGTTAGAATAGAATCTAGCTCTAGTGCAAAGGTATTGATATTATCTACAGGTGGTATTACCGTAGAATTGATTAAGGTATCTTCTTTACATGCCTGCAAGGAGCTAACTAATAGAATTACAGCTGATAGCTGAACAAAAAATGATGATGCCTTCAATGGAAATAATTTTATACGAAGATGGTAAAAGTAACTTTAAGACTCTGTTAAGGTTTTGTACAATTCTAACAAATCAGTAACGTCGTTTGTCCAATTTTCATCATGCTGAATGATTTTCTTATAGCGACTTGGTTTTAACTCCGCTTTAAACGTTGGATTTAAATCTGCTTGTCCAGCCACTAATACATCTGCATATTTCATAGCACCCAAAGTCAATGCTTCATTGGTGCCTGGTGCAAACAATTCAAAATCTTTTTCTTTCATATCGGTATTCACCAAAGCCTTTTTATTAAAAGTAGCATTCAACGACTCCGCAAATTGATCGTTTTGTACCGTAAAAATAGATTTGGTATACCCAAAAACAGGGTCTTTTTTATAGGCTGTTTTAAGATATAAAGGTATTAAAGAAGTCATCCAGCCATGGCAATGAATAACATGGGGAGGCCATCCAAATTTCTTAACGGTTTCTAAAGCGCTTTTAGCAAAGAAAATCATTCGATCGGCATTATCGTCGTAGAAATTTTCTTTATCATCTCTAAATTCAAATTTACGCTTGAAATAATCTTCATTATCCATAAAGTAAACCTGTAAGCGAGCATTTGGCAATGATGCCACTTTTATAATTAATGGATAATCGTCTTTATCGATAATAACATTGATACCCGACAAGCGAACAACCTCATGTAATTTGTGTCTGCGTTCGTTAATCGTGCCAAAACGAGGCATAATCACACGTATTTCAATACCTGCATCAAATGTTTTAATGGCTAACTTATTGAGAATATGAGCAAAGTCGGTAAGCTCTAAATAGGGTGATAATTCATTCGCTACGATAAGCACTCTTTTTTTGTCTAAAGACATTTGAATCGAATTATATGGTAAAAATTTTACTTACATGGATCACATGTAATAGAAATAGGTTGCAAATTTACGAAATATTTGATTTCAATGCGTTATTTTGTGCCATTACTTAGTATCTACATATGGTAATTTTTAAAAAAGCAGCTGATTTACAGGCATTTATAGCAATGAAGCGAAGTGAAGAGCCCTTGAAATTAGGCTTTATTCCAACTATGGGAGCGCTTCATGAAGGCCATCTATCCCTTATTGCAGCTGCAAAGAAGCAACATTGCCTTACGGTTTGTAGCATTTTTGTAAACCCAACCCAGTTTAATGACCCGGAAGATTTTAAAAAATACCCGAGTACCCTCCCTGCCGATACCGAAGCTTTGTTGAATGCCCATTGCGATATTTTGTTCATACCCGATGTGCAGGAAATATACCCTGATGGATTTGATGCGGTAAAAAGTTATTCGTTTGCTTATTTAGAAACAATTTTTGAAGGTGCTCAGAGGCCAGGCCATTTTCAAGGGGTTGGTAAAGTAGTAGCTCGTTTATTGGAACTCGTGCAACCACAATACTTATTTTTAGGCCAAAAAGATGCACAGCAATGCCTGGTCATTAAAGCGCTTATTAAACAAATGAATTGGGAACACAAAACAGCGGTTGTTATTGTGCCTACCGTAAGAAATGAACAAGGTCTAGCCTTAAGTTCCCGCAATCTTAGATTAAGTGAAGCGGAACAAAAACAAGCACTTGCTCTTTATCAATCGTTACAACTTATTAAAGCTGCTAAATCAAACAACAATTTTGAGCATGCCAAACAAGCATGTATTGCTCTCCTTCAGCAAAATAATTGCGAGCTAGAATATTTAGCCCTTGCAGATGCTGCAAGCTTACAACCACTTTCTGATTTTGATAGGCAAAAAGAGATGATGGTAGTAATTGCAGCAAGAGTTGGTGCCGTTCGCCTCATCGACAATCTCTACATTTAAAAAATATTTGACACAAAAAAGCCCTGAAATTCAGGGCTTTTTTATTTTATTTCACTCTAGAAATTTTCAGCATATTGGTTGGCAAATGCTCCTGAATAGGTGTGCTCCCGGTATGCACTACCACATCATCGGAGGTGAGCAATTGTTTTTCTTTTAGGATCTCCACTTGATCATTGAACATCGTATCCAAACTTTCCTCTTTATCATAATAAAAAGCTTGTACACCCCAACTCAAACTTAATTGATTGATCAAAGATTGTGTTTTAGTAAAGATGTATAATGGAGATTGCGGACGATAGCTAGACAACATAAATCCAGTATAGCCCGATTGGGTCATACCTATTAATGCATTGGCCTTTACTTCTTGAGAGATATTGCAGGCGTTATAACATAAGGCATCGCTTAAGAAAGAAGGAGAATGCGGTTGCGGCGTCAGATTTCTATTATAAACCGTTTCTTCTTTTTCTACTTCTCTAATAATATCTACCATGGTTTTAATAACCAATTCTGGATATTGACCCATAGCCGTTTCACCACTCAACATTACCGCATCGGCTCCTTCTAAAACAGCATTGGCAACGTCGGTAATTTCACTTCTATTTGGTCGAGTACGATCTATCATACTTTCCATCATTTGGGTAGCAATAATAACCGGCTTAGCTCTGTGAATACATTTTCTTACAATTGTTTTTTGAATCATCGGAATTTGCTCTAAAGGCAACTCCACACCCAAATCGCCTCGCGCAACCATCACGGCATCAGACGCTAAAATAATCTCTCTCAAATGCACTAAGGCTTCTGGCTTTTCTATTTTTGCAATGATCTTTGCCGTGCTTCCTTTTTCTTTTAATTTAACACGCAACTCGTGAATATCTTCTGGCCTTCTAACGAAGGAAAGAGCCACCCAGTCTATTTCTTGAGTTATAATAAAATCTACATCTGCCAAGTCTTTTTCTGTTAAAGAAGGCAATGAAATTTTGGTGTCGGGTAAATTAATTCCTTTTTTCGATGACAAAACACCTTCTGTAAGGGCTACTACTTTTACGCGCTTGTCATGCGTAATTTCTTCTACACGTACTTCAATTTTACCATCGTCTATCAATATTTTTTCACCAATACGCACATCTTTATAAAAACCAGGATATGAAATATAAACTTGCTCTTTGGTACCTATGCATTTTTCATTGGTTAAATAAAAAGAGTCGCCCACTTTTAGGGGCAACGCATTATGCTCTATTTCTCCTACACGCAATTTAGGTCCTTGCAAATCGGCCAAGATGGCAATATTAAAAGGGAAACCTTCATTAATTTTTTTGATATGGTCAATAACTTCTTTGTGTTGATCGTGAGAACCATGCGAAAAATTAAGTCTAAAAACATTAACACCCTCTTGCACTAAAGCTAATAATTTTTCGAAAGAATTACATGCTGGTCCAACAGTAGCAATGATTTTGGTTTTGTGTAACATAGATTAAAGTATTATAAATAGTATGAATAAACGATAAAACAGCTGATATTTATCAAGATATGCTCAAAAATACGGTTTTTTAAGTTTTTATAGAATTACTTTTTTGTTATTGTTATTATAAACATGTATTTTTGCGCTCGAAAAAATGACAATTTTCCAACTATGTCAGGTCAATTAAAAGAAGTTCGTTTAAGAATAAAATCGGTTAGCTCTACGCAGCAAATTACGAAAGCTATGAAAATGGTGAGTGCGGCAAAGCTTCGTAAAGCACAAGATGCGGTAACGCAAATGCGCCCGTATGCTCAGAAATTACAAGAAATGCTTAGCAATATCGTGAGCAATTCTTCTTCTGATTCAGAATTAAAATTGGCAACAGAGCGCCCAATAGAAAAAGTTTTATTAATTGCCATTACTTCTGATAGAGGTTTATGTGGTGCTTATAATGCAAATGTAGTAAAACTAGCACGCCAACGCGTGAAAGAAGCGTATGCAAGCCAACACGCTAAAGGACAAGTGAGCATTTTACCGATTGGTAAAAAATCTTACGAAAACTTTACCCGTTTAGGCTTCCCAGTGGTAGATCGTTTTTGGGACTTATTTTCAAATTTAAGTTTTGAAAATGTGCGTGCCGCAGCTAACTATGCACAAGAAGAATTTATAAAAGGTACTTACGATAAAATTGAAATTGTATACAGCCAATTTAAAAATGCGGCTACACAAGAATTTATTTGCGAGCCTTACTTACCTATTCCAAAAGTAAGCAATGCTAATACGGCTGCTAAGTCCGACTTTATTTTTGAACCATCAGAAGAAGTGCTTGTTACCGAATTGATGCCGAAAATTTTAAACACACAAGTATTCAAAGCTGTATTAGATGCACACGCATCGGAGCATGGTGCTCGTATGACAGCTATGGATAAAGCTAGTGAAAACGCTAATGAATTATTACGCGGATTGAAAATTAGCTACAACCGTGCGCGTCAGGCGGCCATCACTACAGAGCTTACAGAGATCGTAAGTGGTGCAGCTGCTCTTCAAGGAGCATAACAACAAAGAACATTATAATCTTTAAATATTAAAAGCCCCTTAACTGGGGCTTTTTTATTTCAAAAAACATGCCAATAAGGTACATCAAAGAAAGATATTGATTAAATTTATTCCTTGAAAGAACAACCCTATGAAAAAAATAATTCTTAGCCTTATTTTATGCGTCTTATGCAATGGTGCACTTCTAGCACAAGTACAATATAAAACTACAACCCTGCAATGTCCTTTATCAGGCACGGTACATATACAAAATTGTACCGATACTTTTTTGGCACAAGTACGAAATTTGGACATTCACGAACCCGACGAAAGTGCAGAATACGAAGCTTTAATGCGTATAAAAACAGTACAACAAAAAAAATACCCTTATAAAACCAATGCCCATAAAGCACTAAAAACAACAGCGCCTTTAGCTGCACCTACTGTTTCCTTGAGTTTTGTAGCCGATTCTAATTCCGGCACACCACCCGATAATTATTTGGCAGTTTCTAAAAATAATACGTGCGTATCGGTCATGAATAGTTTTATTTCTGTGCTCGATGGCAATACGGGTATCATGACTAAAAGAACAGGGCTCAAAACGATGTCTTTACCTGTTGGCTTAAACAATTTCATGAACGATTATCGCTATGATCCGAAAATTATTTATGATCCGCTTGAAGATAAATTCATTTGCATAATGCTTAATGGCGTCAATGCAGCCAACTATATAGTTATTGGTTTTTCTCAAAGCAATGATCCTAAAGGCAATTGGAATTTTTATAAATTTTATGGCGACTACAAAGGCGATACTACTTGGTTTGACTACCCGGCTATTACCATTTCAAAAAATGAATTTTATTTCACCGGTAATAAATTAGGATTTAATACTTCGTGGCAAGCTGGGTTTAAAAACTCCGTAATTTATCAAATAAAAAAAGCTGATGGCTATGCCGGACAAACCCTGAATTATAAAATTTGGGATAGCATCTATTACCAAGGCAAACCTATTAGAAACTTGCACCCCGTAAAAAACGGAAGTAGCATTAGCGCAGCAACACCCTACTTTTTATCCAACAGAAATTTTGCTACGCAAAACGATACAGTATTTTTAATTCGCCTTACCGACACCTTAAATAGTGCCAATGCGAGTATACAAATAAATCCACTAAAAAGTAATTTAGCTTATGGCGTTGCCGCAGATGGCCGACAAAAAGATACAGCATACTCTTTAGCTACCAATGATGCGCGTATACTGGGCGCATTTAAAGAAGGCGATGAAATTCAATTTGTAAATACGTCCATCAATCCAAGCAATGGAGCTGCTAGTATTTATCATGGCACTATACAACAAGTGAGTAGCAACCCAAGCATTCAAGCTCAATTATTATCCATCGACAGTTTAGATATGGCTTATCCCAACATTTCTTATTTTGGGGTAAACAATGGTAATATTGTTTCGGTAATTAATTGCAATTATTCGGGGCCCAGAACCTTTGCTGGCATGCATGCATTAATATCTAAATCTGGTCAATACTCCGATTGGACAAACATAAAAAAAGGCGATAGCAATATCGTTGTACTGTCTGCTAAACAACAACGTTGGGGCGATTATACCGGCTCGCAAATTGATTGGAATTTTCCTGGCAATGCCTGGGTAATTGGTATCTTTGGCAATGCGAAAAGAGGCTACGGAAATTATATGGCCCGTTTGTCTTCTCCCTACAATGTTGGCATTCCACCATTGGTAGCCAACAAAATTAATGCTATAAGCTATCCAAATCCATGTTATCAATTTACTGCTATTGATTTTACTTTAGCAGCATCAGCGATATTGAATTTTGACATGTACAATTCCAACGGACAATTGGTAGGTCATTTGCTTACTCAGTTTTGTGAAGAAGGGCAAAATAGATTACAATTTAATATTGGTTACCTTAGCGCTGGTATTTATCATTTAATTGTAACAAACGCCAATGGTGTTCCTTTGATTAAAGAACCTATTTTAAAACAATAAGCTGAGGAAGCCTTACATGCAAGAACTGCGCTTTAATATTAGTTTAGCTTTCAAAGCTATCATCACTAATCGACTTCGATCTATATTAACCATTGTTATTATTGGCATCGGTATCATGTCGGTAGTGGGTATACTAACCGCTATTGAAGTGATTAAAGAAAGTATGTATTCCAACTTTAGTAGCATGGGCGCCAATTCCTTTCAAATCACTAGTGATGTACTGAAAACATCTCGTAAGAAAAGAGGTATGCAATTTCGCATTGATGAGGGCGCAAGTATTTCTTATAAAGAAGCTACACAATTTAAAAGAACCTTTAAGGCACCAGCTACGATAGGTATTACTACCATTGCCTCTGGCGCAGCTACCGTGAAGTTTGAAACTATAAAAACCAATCCGAATATTAAAGTAATGGGCATAGACGAAGCCTACGTAAGTATATCTGCTACAACTTTAGCTGCAGGAAGAAATTTTAATGAAAATGAATTAGCAAGCAACACCCCTGTTTGTATTATTGGCAACGACATTGCTGAGAAGTTTTTTAAATCGAAAAAAAATAAAGCAATTGGCAAAGCTATTTGGGTAGGCAGGAAACAATATCATATTGTAGGCATTGCCGCACCAAAAGGCGGTAGCATGATTAGCAATGCAGACAATACTGTTTTCATTCCTTTAGCAACTGCAAGAAGTTTGTATGGCAATCTACGTTTTGTCATTCAAGTGATGGTACGAAAAGGCATCAATAAAAAATTGATAGCTGAAGAAGCAACGGGGCTATTCCGAAACATAAGAAAATTACCCATTGGCTCAGCAGATAATTTTAGTGTCAATCAAAATGATAATTTAGTAAATACGCTTTTAGATAGCATCAAGTATGTGCGATGGGCTGCTATTATTATTGGCATCATCACCTTGCTAGGTTCCGTTATTGGATTAATGAATATCATGTTAGTGTCGGTAGCAGAGCGTACGCGTGAAATTGGTTTAAGTAAAGCTATAGGTGCAAAAGCCAGCACTATCAAACAGCAATTTTTAACCGAATCTATTTTAATAAGCTTGCTAGGTGGAAGCCTAGGTGTAGTACTGGGTATTAGTGTTGGCAATGCAATTGGCTTAGCTTTTCATGTTGGATTTATCATGCCATGGTTATGGATATTTGTTGGTTTAAGTTTATGTACCTTAGTGGGTATTTTATCTGGTATTTACCCAGCACAAAAAGCATCTAAATTAGATCCTATAGTAGCCCTTCGATATGAGTAATCAAAAAGCAAACCATCAACTTAAAGCACGGGTCTATAGATCTACCGGCAGCTGGTATATCATAAAAAATTTAACTGGTGAATTTTTACAAGCGCGCTTTAAAGGAAAGTTCAAAATAGATGCGGCTATCAAATCATCTAATCCAATAGCAGTTGGCGATTGGGTCATCTATGAAGAGCTCCCCGATGAAGAAGGTATTGTAACCATAACCGATATTGAAAAACGAAATAATTATATTGTTCGCGTATCGCCTCAAAACAGACATCACAAACATATCATTAGCGCCAACTTAGATGCCGCAATTGTAATGGCTACCATCGACTCGCCAAAAACATCCATGGGCTTTGTAGATCGATTTTTAATTACGGCTGCAGCCTATCATATTCCGGCTATCATCATCATCAATAAAATAGATTTACTTAAAGACAAACATCAACCTACTTTAGCCACTTGGATTAAAACCTATACCGATGCTGGCTACCCGGTAATTCCCATGCATGTAGAAGATGCCGAAAAAATAAAAGAATTGAATGCGCTATTAGCCAACAAAACTACCTTGTTTTCTGGCCACTCTGGCGTTGGCAAAAGTACCTTGATCAATAAAATTCTACCCAACATTCAGCAACGCACCAAAATAGTTTCAGATTGGTCGGGCAAAGGACAGCATACCACTACCTTTGCAGAGCTATTTGATTTGCCTATGGGCGGACAAATTATTGACACACCGGGCGTGAAAGAATTTGGATTGATTGCTATTGAAAAAAGTGAATTGGGTCATTATTATCCAGAGATAAAAAATTATATGAGTGCCTGCAAGTTTAACAATTGCATACATATCAACGAACCACAATGTGCGGTGAAAAATGCGGTGCAAGAAGGACGCATAAATGTAGATCGTTACAAAAGCTATTTACAAATAATACAATCAATTGATTAAACTATTTTCTTTATGATAACCTACAACGTAACCGTAAAACTTAATCCGAATATAGAACATGCATGGAAACAATGGATGCTCGAAAAACATATGCCGGCGATATTGGCTACTAAATGTTTTGATGCTTATGCCTTACATAAATTAATAGATCATCCGGATGATGAAGGCGTTACTTATGTGGCACAATATTTTGCACCAGATTATAACCACTATAATAATTATATAGAAGTCCATGCTCCCGGCATGCGTGCAGAAGGTCTGGAATTATTTGGCGATCAATTTATCGCGTTTAGAACGGTAATGGAAAAACAAGCCTAAAGCCTTGCCAATAAAGGTTTTTAGTCGTTTTTAGTCGACCTCTTTGGGGTCTAAATCATTCAAAATCAGTATTTAAAGCACTCTCCAAGCATATAGCACAAACCCAATATGTGAATAACTTGTGGAAAGCCCTATAAATAAAGGGTTTCAAAGAAAAAAAATTAACTTAAAAAAATTTGGAACTGTGCTAAACCTAAGTATATTTGTATTAAATCACTAACTCTTAAAAAAAACAATTATGAACAAAGCAGAATTGATTGAAAAAATCGCGAAAGAAGCAACTTTAACTAAAGTACAAGCTGGTGCAGCTTTAGATGCTTTCACTGACTCAGTAATCGGCGCATTGAAAAAAGGCGACAAAGTTACTTTAGTTGGTTTTGGTACTTTCTCTGTAACTGAGCGTGCTGCACGTAATGGTCGTAACCCACAAACTGGTGCTACTATTAAAATTAAAGCTCGTAAAGCTCCTAAATTTAAAGCTGGTAAAGAATTCTCTACTAAAATTGCTAAAAAATAAGCTTCTTTTAGTTTAAGGAAAAAAAGCAAGAGTTTTCTCTTGCTTTTTTTTTATATTTGCAGTCTAACAATTAAAAATATTTAATCATGGGAAGAGGTGATAATCGTACTAAACGCGGCAAAATTGCAAATGGTTCATTTGGCAAAGTTCGTATTGCACGCAGAACAAAAAGATTAGGCGCTAAAGCGAAAAAAGCTTAAGATGTCTTTTAAATAAAAAAGCCCTTGCATAGCAAGGGCTTTTTTATTTAATTAAGGAGCTACTCTATATCGGCTCCAGGATTCATTATCTTGTTTTTCAAAAACAATTCTATCGTGCATGCGACTACTTCTGCCATGCCAAAATTCTATTTTAATTGGTACGATTCTATACCCACCCCAATGAGCTGGACGCGGAACAGCATCTGTATACTGTTGTTCGAATTGCGCATAACGCTCCTCTAAAATTTCTCGCTTTTCAATTTTTTGACTTTGTGGAGATGCCCATGCGCCCAATTGACTAGCTTTTGGTCGAGAGGCAAAATAGGCATCGTTTTCAGCAGCTGTTAATGGTTCAGCAACACCCATAATCCGTACTTGTCGCTCTAGCTCTTTCCAATGAAATACCAAAGAAGCTTTTGGATGCTTTAATAATTGCGCACCCTTTTCACTATTGTAATTGGTAAAAAAAGTAAACCCACGCTCATCTAAGCCTTTCAGCAATACAATGCGCGCATCGGGAAAACCATCTTCTTGAAGGGTACTTAAGGTCATTGCATTGACATCGTCAATTGCTGCACGAACGGCATCTTCAAACCAGGTATGAAAAAACGAAAAAGGATCATCTCCCACCACCTCTTCTGACAAAGATGCTAAGATATAATCCTTTCTAATATCCGCAATTGAAATTCGGGACATCCTAATCTTTAGTAAAAAGATATTTAGCCATTACAAATATTAACTCAACCGTCATTGCAAGAATGAAAACCCAAGTTAATAATGGACCAATTTTATTTCCGAAATCGTAAAAAGCGTTTAATAACATAGTAGTTAGTTTAGATAATAATAGGCTGCAATTTACAAAACATGCTGTATATATTTTTAGAAATCGCTTCTTTTTTATTAAATTTATAAAAATTACTACGTTATTAAACTTCATAGACACATACCTTTTTTAAAAGCAGTTTTGCGCTATGCCCTAACCGCATTTGGTGGCCCACAAAGCCATATAGGCATGATGTTGAAAACTTTTGCCCAAGAGCGTAAAGATGTAACAGAAGAAGAATTGCTCGAATACAATTCGTTCTGCCAAATGCTTCCGGGCCCCTCATCTACACAAACCATTGCCTTAGTGGCCCTTAAAAGAGGTGGTATTGGTTTGGCGATCATTACCTTACTTATTTGGATTTTCCCTGCCGTATTTTTAATGGGCTTGGTTTCCTTTTTTGTATATAAATTTCAATTGCAAAATACGCACAGCAATTTATTTAAGTTCCTACAACCTATGACCGTAGGCTTTATTCTATATGCAGCGGTAAAATTTACAAAGAAAAGTGTGCATCATATGGCCACCTGGGCTATTATGATTGGTAGCATTGTAGTGATGTTGCTATTTAAAAGCCCCTGGACCTTTCCGCTTTTATTAATCGCAGCTGGTTCGGTAAGTAATTTTAGTGACCGTAGGATACCTGAAAAAACAAAAAAACCAATGCCCATACCCTGGGTAAACTTATGGATTTTTGCTATCGTTTTTTTAGTGGCTGGTTTATTGTCCGAGCTATCGCGCTTGCAAAATTGGAAACACCAAGATGTGTTTCACATTTTTGAAAACTTTTATCGTTTTGGGAGCTTTGTATTTGGTGGCGGACAAGTATTGTTGCCTTTAATGATTGTGCAGTTCGTCAACTTACCCCTACTCAGAAATGAATCACCCCTTATTAGTGCTAGCGCTATTACAACTGGGTATGGCATTGTGCAAGCGGTACCCGGGCCTGTATTTTCTGTATGCGCCTATGTAGGGGGTATGATTATGAGCGGATATGGTTGGGAATGGCAATTGATTGGAATTTTAGTTGCCACTATCGCTATTTTTCTTCCTAGTTCCCTAATTCTTTTTTTCCTATTCCCCGTGTATCAACAGTTGAAACAACACGTTATCATATTTAGAGCTTTAGAAGGCATTTCTGCTGCCATTGTTGGGGTAATATGGGCATCGGGCTTATTGGTAGTCAAAGACATGCAGCTCCATTGGCTCAATGTAGGCGTAATTTTAGCAACGTTTATTTTACTGCATAGCAATAAAATTCCCGCTCCTATTATAGTGATCGCTTGTCTACTAGGTGGATGGCTGTTTTAATTATTCTTCGTTTTTAAGCAATTCAATATCCTTAATGAGTTGATTGACTTTCAAACTATCGGTACCACTATATTGGCCTCTCACTAAGCCTTTCTTATCGATCAATACAAAACGATCGGTATGTATAAAATCATCTTCGATATCAACCACTGCGGTATCTTCAGCTGCTGTTACTAAATAACTATAACGCGCTGCGTCGTATAAAGCTTTTTTATCGCCAGTTAAGAAGATCCATTGTTTGGGGTCTGCCTCAAAACGAAGGCTATATTGTTTCATAGCATTCACCGTGTCTTTATAAGGATCTACTGTATGCGACAATATCAAAATACTAGCATCGCCTTTATAAGCTTGGTATACACGACTCATTTGCTCGTTCATTTTAGGGCAAATGCCCTTGCAAGTAGTGAAAAAATACTCTACTACTCTAATTTTACCTTCAACGTCTTTTTCTGTAATGGTTTGTCCCTCTTGGTTGGTAAAAGAAAACGGACGCGTATGATGCCCAGGATTTCCTAATATTGGCAAGGGATTGGATTTATGATGTATAGCATTATAAACATTCGTACCTGGCGTATTATACAAATAGTACGACATGAAAATTAAGGTAAATACAATAAAAAACAACAATAGAATACGGGAAGCAGGTATCGATTTCATAAGTACAAAAGTAGAAGTAATACTAGGTTTTAAAAAATGAGAATAATCATACGCAAAGCTGCAAAATTTAGGCTTAAACAAAATGATAGTTTTGTAAAAATTGTATCTTTGCCTTGCAAAATTAATTAATTAACTCCAAAATAAAATTTCAAATGAAAGTAACCGTAGTAGGTGCTGGTGCCGTAGGTGCTACTTGTGCCGACAATATTGCTCGTAAAGAGTTAGTAAAAGAACTCGTTTTAGTAGATATCAAAGAAGGTTTTGCTGAAGGTAAAGCGCTAGACATGATGCAAACTGCTGCCTTATTAGGTTTTGATACACAAATCACTGGCAGTACTAATGATTATAGCAAAACCGCTAATTCGGATGTTTGCGTTATCACTTCTGGTATTCCAAGAAAACCAGGCATGACCCGTGAAGAGTTGATTGGTACGAATGCAAAAATTGTTGAAGAAGTAAGCAAAAACTTATTAAAATATTCTCCAAACACGATCATCGTTGTTATCTCTAATCCAATGGATACGATGACCTATTTAACCTTGAAAGCTACAGGCTTACCAAAAAATAGAGTGATTGGTATGGGCGGTATTTTAGATAGCGCACGTTTCAAATGTTATTTACAACAAGCGTTGAACTGCTCTGCAAACGATTTGCATGGTGTGGTAGTGGGTGGCCATGGCGATACCACTATGATTCCTTTAACGCGTTTAGCTACATTAAACGGATTACCGGTATCTAATTTCTTAAGCGAAGAGCAATTACAAAAAATTGCTGCTGACACCATGGTAGGTGGTGCTACACTTACCAAATTATTAGGCACTTCTGCTTGGTATGCACCAGGTGCTGCAGGAGCTGCATTAGTAGAAGCTATCTTACGCGACGAACGTAAAGTATTCCCTTGTTGCGTTTCTTTAGAAGGTGAATATGGTCAAAATGATATCTGCTTAGGCGTACCTGTAGTAATTGGTAAAAACGGATGGGAATCTATTATTGATTACAAATTGACAGATGCGGAACAAGCTGCATTCAACAAATCTGCAGATGCTGTAAGAAGCATGAACGAAGTATTGAAAACATTATAAGTTTTACTACTCAAATAAAAAAATAAAGGAGGTCGAATGACCTCCTTTATTTTTTATACTACACAAATATTAGTACGTACTATTTCTGCTACCTTCAAAACCTTTAGGCTGTTTTACGGTAAATACTCTACCGAGATTAAAGCCTAAATGAATATCCCCTTTTCCCCACTGTCCCGTTGTTTGTCCAATAAAATTTCGCTCCGTCATGGCTTGGGTATTGGTCAGCATAAACTGGAATACGTGTCCGCCGGTTTCTATATCCATGCCTAAGGAAAAATTATTGGTATAAGGAGTTTGTGCATTGTCCCATTTATTGAGCACATAATAGTATTCGGCATTTATCGTAGCTCTACTCGATACTTTCATGCGAGCACCAAAACCCATAGCAATTAAGTTATTTGCATAGGAACTATAGTCCACTAAATTATAATGCACTAAAGTTGGTGTACACTGCAGCGACAAAGCTTTATTTACTTTCTTAGCAAACAAAACTTGGTGAGTATAGCAAATTCGATCTGCCAATATAAACGATTCACCAACAGGTGTTCTAAATGCTTTTAACGACATAGCAGCCACATAAGAAATGGCTATTGGCGAACCACCATGGTCTTTTTGTTTTAGTAATTTCACTTTTGCATAAGCATCATATTCTTTATCTACATTGCTTCTGCCCATACCTAGGGTGATATGATCTGTCAAGCCGTAATCTGCACCGATTCTGATATACGCATTATCCAAACCAAACAAATCGACAGCACCTTGATTTAAGCGACCAAAACGATGCGAAATTTTAATATCCATAACACCTTTTGCAACGCCTTCGATACTGTGACCATTTATAATACGTGTAGTTTTAAAGGTAGCACTTACCGGACTTGGTTTTTCTTTTGCATCACCCAACAATGCAGTTAAATCATCTTGAGCAAAACTTGGATACGCACACAATAGGCTGCCAAATAAAAATAAAATTTTAGGTATACGGATTTTCATATTTACTTTTTTAAAGGAGCTAATAAACTATTAACAGTAATCTCTACCACTTCGGCTACTTTCTTAGCAGCTACGCTAGGAATAATAATTTTATAATCTTTATTTTTTACTTTAAAAACGGCCTTAAAAACTAGTGCTCCATTTTTTACAGTCAATGTTCCTGGCACCGTAATCGCTTGCGATACGCCGTGCATCGTCATCGTACCAAGAGCTTTTACAGGCGTAGCACCTTCTTTGCTAAAATTAATAGTCGCTGCATTTTCAATTTTACCTTTGAAATCTGCTTTGGGGAACTGATCGCTCTCTAAATAATTTTCGTTAAAATGCTCTTGCATTAAGGCTCTATCAAACTTAAAACTCTTGATAGGCACTATAAAAACAAGCTCGCCAGATGTAGCATCAAAAACACTAGCAACCTCATTGTTGATTGCTTCTATATTCTCTACCGCAGTAGAAGAAAAGAAACTAACTTGCCCACTTCGGGTCATGAATTTTTGTGCATGTACAAAGTGTTGTAGACAACAAACTACGGCTATTAAAATTATTTTTTTCATGAATGGCTTTAGTTATTAAGGGCGCCTGCATTCACCCATTTTTGAATTTTATTGATATCGCATTGCGCTAATTTATTGCCCCCTTGCGGCATCGCTTTATATCCGGCAGTGTGGTTTATAGCACCCATAAACTTGCCCGTATTTACACCTGCTTTTACACCTGCATACGTAATTAAAGAATAGCCTGCTGCTCCATTAGCATCATGACAGCCAGCAGTTGCACATTTCGCGTCCATAATGGGTTTTACTGTTGTAGAAAACAATACCGCAGCTGAAGTATCACATACTGTAGTGGTAGCATTAGAGCTACTACTTTTACAAGCATTTTGACTGATAACAGCTACCGTAAGGGTTAAAACAAGGGTTAATTTTAATAGCGTACGTTTCATTTATTTTTAAATTTAAAAGAGAAAAAATTATTTAATAATGCATCCTGTTAATAATACATCTGTTGTATAAGCGGCATAAAATCCTTTTACCCTTATTTCATCGCCTACTTTTGGCAATGCCGTCACTTTGCTATCTAAGGTACAAAATACACTCGACAAAGGATCGTCGCTTTGCAAGAGAATGGTTGTTTTATGATCTTGATTTTCGCCTAGCTCAGCCACCACACCTACTACTTCCAATACTTTATTATTATAGCTTGTTTGGGCTGCCTTTTCATCCTTCATAAATGTAGCTACTAATGCAGCAGCATTTATTTTAATCGCTTCCTGATCGGCAACGCCAGCTGGCTTTCTATTGTATTGATAATAACCAAACAAAGCACCCGACACAACTAAAACCAATACTACAATAAGTATGTTCTTCATAAAAGCATTTATTTTATCAAATCTAACAAAATTATGACTGAAAAGTTAAACAAATTTAATAGCCCATAAAAGGAATAACAAATGCATAACAAATACACGAAGACGCCTAGCTTTGCAACTTATTAAGTAAATTTGTGTTTACATTACTATGGGATACGCTACTTTAGAAGCTTGTTTATTAGACCTCGAAAAAAATGGTCAACTCCTTCGCATCAAAGAGGAGGTAGATCCTTATTTAGAAATGGCAGCCATTCATTTGCGCATTCACGAGCAAGGCGGACCAGCTATCCTTTTCGAAAATGTAAAGGGAAGCACATTTAGAGCAGCCAGCAATCTCTTCGGCACTTTAGAAAGAAGTAAATTTATTTTTAGAGACACGCTAGAAGCGGTGCAACAAGTGATTGCCCTCAAGCAAGATCCATCTAAAATTTTCAAACACCCACTGAAAAATTTAAGTGCTGCAAAAGCAGCAATCCATGCCCTTCCTTTTAAAAGTAGCTTGTTCAAAAATAATTTAGATGCCTCCCTAAGTATCGATCAATTACCCCTCATTCATCATTGGAAAAATGATGGAGGTGCTTTTGTAACGCTTCCTCAAGTATATACCGAAGCGATCGATCAGCCCGGTATTATGCAGTCTAATTTAGGCATGTATCGCATTCAACTCAACGGTAACGAATATTGTACGAACCAAGAAATTGGTTTACATTATCAATTACATAGAGGCATTGGTATTCACCAAACCAAAGCCATTGCAGCAGGTAAGCCATTAAAAGTAAGTTGTTTTGTAGGCGGACCGCCAGCGCATACCTTAGCCGCGGTGATGCCTTTACCCGAAGGCATGAGCGAATTGACTTTTGCGGGTCTGATCGGCGGTCGTCGCTTTCGCTATTTTTATGATGATGGCTATGCCGTAAGTGCCGATGCTGATTTTGTAATCACCGGATACGTAAACGGCAACGAAACCAAACCCGAAGGTCCGTTTGGAGATCACTTGGGATATTATAGCTTGCAACATAATTTTCCATTGATGCAGGTGCATAAAGTCTATGCCAAGAAAAATGCTATTTGGCCATTTACGGTGGTAGGCCGACCGCCACAAGAAGATACCAGCTTTGGAGCACTCATTCACGAAATTACCGGCGATGCCATACAGCATGAAATACCGGGTGTTCTAGAAGTACATGCGGTAGATGCCGCAGGTGTTCACCCCTTATTAGTAGCGGTAGGTAGCGAGCGCTATACACCTTATGCTCCTGCACAACAACCCGCCGAACTCTTAACGCAAGCCAATAGAATTTTAGGAACCGGGCAATTGAGCTTGGCTAAATTTTTATTTATCACCGCTTCCGACAATAACAGCGTAAATACTAAAAATTTAGTACCCTACTTTTCTTATATTTTTGAACGCATCGATTGGAAACGAGATTTACATTTTCATACCAATACATCTATCGATACGCTCGACTACTCTGGCGAAAGCCTCAATCAAGGAAGTAAAGTAGTTTTTGCTGCCTATGGTCCTGTTTTGCGAAGCTTGGCTACCGAAGTGCCAGAGCACGCCAATCACCTAAGAAGTTTTCATAATCCTCAAATAGCACAGCCTGGCGTTTTAGTTTTTGAAACAACTGCATTTAATAATTACGCAACTGCGCAACAAGAACTACTAGCATTGGAGCAACAAGTAGCATCGCTTGACCTTTCGCAAATAGCCATGATCGTCATTGCCGATGAAAGCGCCTTTGTAACAGCCAACTTAAATAATTTTGTGTGGAGCACCTTTACCAAATGCAATCCATCGCATGATATCTATGGCATTCAATCTTTCGTTAAAAATAAACATTGGGGATGTGAAGGACCATTAGTGATCGATGCACGCACTAAACCACATCATGCACCGGCATTAGAAAAAGATCCGCTTACAGAACAAAAAGTAAGTATACTTTTAAATAAGTACGGCTATTAAATATAGGGCCTATAAAAAAAACGACCACCTTTTAGGTGGTCGTTTTTAGTATAAAGGGTTACCGTATTATTTTGTAACCGCTAATTTGATAGTTTTAGAACCAGCAGTGGTTTGTACTTGTACAAAGTAGCAACCAGTAGCTAAGTTAGCAACATTAATTTCAAATTGGTGAGCACCAGCAGCTAAGTTACCATTGAAAACAGTAGCTACTGTTTTACCTGTCATATCGATTACAGAAACGTTAGCTTGATTAGCTTCAATTAAGTTGAAGTTAATAGTAGCTGTTTCGATAGCTGGATTAGGATATACACTGATCGCATTAATGTTATTATTTACATTCGCAACGCTAGTAGGGAATTCTGTAGTGTTCGTCATAGAATAATCGGTATTCACTGGATCAAAGTTTGTCCATTTTGCCATCCAATTATCGGTAGTTGTTTGCGTACCTGCAAAAGCACCTACATAGTTTACTTTAGTAAAGAAAGCATCTGATGCTTTTGAATTTGTAAAATCTGGAGCTACACCAGGTACATTCCAATTGATACCTAAACCAGTTGTATCTGTACTGATTGGTTTTGTTGGATTAAACGTACGAGTTACCCCTCCAAAAGTTGCTTGCGCATAGCAAATAGGCGACTGTGAAGTTGGAACTGGATTTGGATTTACTAAATTAAATGGAGATTGTAATTTTACACCTGTTTGTGCCGTAGGATAAACTTTATTTTTATTAGCACTTGAAGCTAACCAAGTTTTAGGACCTACTAAACCAGAAGTAGACCAAGGTGCTACCGTTGTATCTCCCCAAGTAGTAGTTGGTGTTAAGTTACGCGCACCATCTCTAACATAAAATACATCGCTAGCGTTTTGATTACCTGCTAAAATATTATTTTTAAACTGTGCTTGATTAGATGTGAAATTATTAATAGTTGATCCATAAGAAGAAGAAGACTCGTCTAATAATAAACCTACTGGCCATCCGATAATTACACTATTTAAAATGCTCTGAGCAGAACCACGACGGGTGTGAACACCTGAAGTATATTGAGGATCAAATGCTGTAGAGGTAGGGCTTACTAATGGACCTACAACAGTAGTATTTGAAAATATAGCTTTGGTAGCCAAAGTATCTGTAAGCAAACCAGAATTAGTACCAGAAAGGTAACTGTCATTTTCAAATGCTTTTGAACCTGATTGGTCAGCTGCATAAGGATCTCTTAAACCAAAAACGAATTGATTTTTACCAGAATATCCACAGTCTGTATCAAAATCATCGTCCCAACCACGATAAGCAACTAAATATTTTGAGTTTACATTACCGCCAAACCACTCATAAGAATCGTCGCCGCAATAAGATACTTGAATATGGTCGATAGTAGTACCAGCACCAACGCCGCATAAACTTAAACCATTCACCTCATTACCTGGAGAAAACGCTACACCTGGAAACTCGATACGTACATATTGTAAAGTACCGCTATTATCCGCAGCATCTGTACCGCCGTAGAAAGAACGTAAACCACCTTCTACTTGCGCTTGACCAGCTGTCCAATTGGTAGGCGCTTTACCGCAAAGCACAATACCACCCCAGTCGCCATATGAACGAGCACCTGCAGGTTGGTTAGATGTAAATACGATAGGTGCAGTAGCTGTACCTTTTGCAATAATTTTTGCACCTCTTTCGATTACTAAAGTTCCTTTCGTGTTTTTATCACCTTTGATGATAACACCACTATCAATAGTTAATGTTGCACCAGAGGTTACATACACAAAACCTTTTAATAAATATTGTTTGTTGTTGGTCCAAGTAGTATTAGTTGAAATACTGTCTTGTACGGTTTGCACGGTTACTTGCGCTTGTGCCGAGTAAATGCCGCATACTGATAATGCGAGGAGTAATAATTTTTTCATAGGTTGTTTTTAAATTTGATGTAAAAGTAAGTTCGCAGTGTTACTTAAATATTATGCCTATATTATCTAAATCTTAACTTTCAAACCTAAACTGATATAAGAACCCGGCTTGTATTCTCGAACTAATTTATCGATACCGTTATTTTTATATTCAAATTTGTTATTAAAGTCGGTATCATAAACTGAACGCATCGTAGCATTCAATAAATTCTGCACGCCAAAGCTGAGGATATAACGTTTCTTAAACGTCTTATCGATAGAGAAATCTAAGGAATGGAAAGGCATTTCTATCATGCTCGCTGTTCTATCTAAACCAATTAAAGAAATACGCGGACCCGCCACATTATATAACAATGAACTTCTTATTACTTTTTCTTCGTTGGTATAATATAAGCCCGTATTGAAGGTGTATGGCGATTGGCCTTGTAAACGCGTAGTATAATTTGGCGTAATACCCATAAAGCTTAAGGTATTACCAAAATTCAACTCACTTTTAATAAAAGAAGCATTGGCAATAAATGATAATTTATCCCACCAAGAAGTAGCAACTAATTTATTTAATACATCTAAATTTTTACGGATGTCAATTTCAATACCATACGCTTTAGCCGATTGCGCATTGGTAAAGGTATATGCCAAATCAGCGGCATTCGAAATCATTACATTCTGAATAGGATCTTGGAACGATTTATAAAAAGCACCTACTTGCACCATTTCAGTTGCGCTTGGATACCACTCATAACGCACATCTACATTTTGAATTTGCGCAATTTTTAAAACTTGTCCGTTCGGACCCCCAATAGGATTGCCATACAAAGAACCATAGGTGCCTGCTCTATTATCTAAATCATAAAAGAAAATAGGCGCCCACTCTCTAAACTCTGGTCTATTCAAGGTTTTGCCATATGCTAAACGAACTAATTGTTTGTCCGTAAAATTATACGATGCATTTACAGAAGGCAAAATAAAATTGGAAATAATACTTGGACTGATTTTATTAAAGTTAACGCTTGCCTTTAAAGATTGATCTGCTTGTTCATTTCGAATACCAGCTACAATTTTCAACTTTGGATTTACCTGTACCGTTGCATTAAAGTAGCTCGCAACTAATTTATTGGTTGCATCGTATGTATCATAATCATGTGTTTTTTCATTCAATATAAAGCTAGTGCTTTCGCCTACATTATTTAAATTGAAAATATCATTAATGCCTAATTTTTGTAATTGTACCGATTGTGCACCAGGCTTGATGGTATAAGCAAAAGAACGAAGATTATAGTGTCTGTCTTTAAATTCAATGTAGTTACCTAAAGCTAATTCAATTGCCATTTTCTTAACCACAAACTTTTGAGCAAACTGATGCGAGAAGCTATAGGTTTTTTCTTTTAACTCAGAAAAAATTCTTCCTCCATTTCTAGACTCATCACCATCGGTAGAAATAGCCGTTGCCAATGGTGCAGTTTGACTCATAGCACGATACGTAATACGCATTAAGTCAGGCATGTTTCTATACATATCCGCATAACCCAACGACCAATTGTATTTGGTATTACCATCTTTTGTAGCATGGGTTCCGCCCAATTCACTCATGTAATTACGAATGCTCTCGTAACCCATATTATAAACCAATTCTCTACTAAACGAATCTTGAGGCATGAAATTATTTTTTCTCACATTTACTGATGCTCTACCCGATTGCGATAATAAGTTTTTAAATTCTATTCTTGAATTTCTAAAGGAAACACCCGTATTCCACATCACATTTACAGCATTACGCGTATTGCTTACTTGGTCTTTATAACTAAAATTATAATTCAAGGAATCGAAATCCTGACGCAAGATGGCATAATTCGTTCCTGTTTTTGAATAAGAAACACTACCAATAGTACCCAATTTCATTTTCTTCCTTTTCCAAACACGCGCAACAGAAAAATTGATGCGTTGGTCTAAACCTAAATTAGCTTGGTGCAATAACCAATTATTATTAAAGCGTTTGGTAGCGGCTAAGGCATTGCTGCTCGATTTATCTAAAAACGCTGGCGTACCTGCTGGCATGGCGCGTTGACCATTATCATAACCTAAGAAATCGGTGCTGGAGCGCTCGTTGTAATTAATGGTTGTGCCCGTAGAATTTTGACGGTAAGAAGATTGCACACCAAAACTCATGCCATTCTTTTCTGGAATAGAAGAAGTATATACTTTTACCATACCACCCGCAAAGTCACCCGGTAAATCTGCTGAAGGTGTTTTGAAAACCAACAAACGATCTATCGCACCACTCGGAATTACATCAAATGAAAATGCTTTTTTATCAATCTCACTACTAGGCGCTGCCGCATCGTTTAACCAAGTGGTATTATAACGATCCATCAATCCACGCACCATAATAAATTTATCGTCTTGCACGGTTACACCTGGAATACGCTTCACTACATCTGCCGCATTTCTATCCATCGACTTGGAAATCTGCGCTGCACCTACTGCACTCACCGTTACACTGTTCTTTTTCACTTCACTAATGACCGCCATTTCGGTATGGGTAATTTTGCTCGATTTTAATGTTACGCCCTTCAATTCATTGCCTTCGCCTACTAGTTTCACTAATACCGAAGCGGTATTATCACTTACGTTTACATTTATCGTTTGCGCTTTGTAAGAAATATAACGTACCGTCAATTTATACGCCCCATTCGGAATATCTTTAAATTCAAATACGCCATTAGCATCGGTAACGGTGGTTTTGTTTTGTTTTTCTAGAATAACAATAACGCCTGTTAAATTAGAGGCATCTTTTGCATCAATAACGGTTCCTTTTATCGTGCCTGCAAACGAAGCGACTACTAAACCTAAATAGAAAATAACTAATAAAATAAATGATCTCATTGCTTTGTTTTTGAGCGCAAAATTACATTGCTTCTGCTCCTTAGCGGGAGCTGGCTGGTTACCAAATTGTTTCCGGTATATTAAGTAATTGTTAAGCATGTATCGCAAAAGGCTCTAAATAGTGAAATTTATGGTTGGCTATTAGAAGTTCTATGATTTCATAGGTTTGATCGGGGTAGTCTACAACAATAGATTGACTGGCTTTTAACCATTCGGCAATAGCGGGTGCCGCAGTATAAACATCCATCCAAACGGGCACGCCCATTTGGGCCAATGCCGCCGCATTACAATATTGCTCGTACTGCTTTTTCATAGGCACTACCGCCAATTTTTTTTGCAAATACAAAGCCTCGGCCGGGGTTTCAAAGCCTGCACCGCATAATACGCCCGCTGCTGCAGCCATACTCAGCAAAAAAGCATCATCGGATACCGGATAAATAGTCACATTATTAAAATAATTGGTGCCTTTGGCATCTTTTGAAAAGATATGCCATTGCACTTCTTTAAATTGTGCTAAAAAGCTAGCTAAGCGGTCTTGTTGGTAGGCCGGCAAATAAACGGTATAGTGCCCTGCATTTACCGATTGCAAATTCCTAACCTTGGGCCTAATGATGGGGGTAAATAACAACGGATCATAACGCTGAAAATGAAAACCAAAAGCAAAGGTAGTGGGTGCATAATTTTTTAATATCCACGCACTCAGTCCATGCATAGCTCCGGGTTTCGGACTCGAAGGATGCGCCACTGCCGCTTGATGACTCAAACCATAGCACGTTTTATTTCTTAGTTTACAAGCCCAAGCTACCACGGGCTCAAAATCATTGATGATGATATCATATTCCTGCACGGGCAAGGTATATACCTGCCTAAAAAACTGCCACCAATCAAAATGAAAAAAACTGCGCACTAGATCTATGCCGCCTTTTTTGCCTATGATAAAACTCAAACCTTTCAATTGGTATTTTACAGGAAACGCTTTGGGTACACTCGATTGTGTACCACTCACCAATACATCCACTTCGCCATATTTTTGTAAGATGGGGTAAATCGCTTGCGCTCTACTAATGTGGCCATTCCCCGTTGCCTGAATTGCCAATAAGATTTTCATGTGCTGCTATTTAATGCTGATTAATGAATAAACTAAACAACTCTGGGATATCCATCGTTTTGGATGTCGTTGTGCTTAAATCAACGGTTTTGGCAAGCGGATCTTGCTCGTAGAAATATAATTTCCATTGCTCATCCTGATATTCAAGGGCACTTAAATTCTCTATCCAATCGCCCGAGTTTAAATAACGCACTACACCATGCGGCGTAACAATAATTTTATTTTCTGGCTGATGGATATGCCCACAAATGGCATAGTCATAATGATGCTCGGCCGCAATACTGCATACCGTATCTTCAAATTTATTAATGAAGGCAACCGCTTTCTTCACACTATTTTTTATGGTTTTGGATATAGAAATGCGCTCTCTACCCATTTTTTGTAGCCCATTATTCACCGTTCTGTTGAGCAGTATTAGTGCATCATAACCAATAGCACCAAGCTTTGCCAACCATTTACTGTTTTGCATCACCACATCAAATACATCGCCATGAAAAACCCAGACTTGCTTATTGTTTAATTTTAAGGATAATTTATTTTTAATTTTTAACGCACCCAATTCGGTATCTGCAAACTTGCGCAAATACTCATCATGATTACCAGTTATATAGTACACCGGTATTTGCTCGGTAGCCCAAGCTATAAACTGAAGCAATACTGCAGTATGCAAAGGAGGCCAATAGCGTTTTTTAAATTGCCAGATATCTATGATATCGCCATTTAAAATCACCATCTTAGGCTGAATGGTTTTGAGATATTGTAAAAGTTCTTGAGCATGGCAGCCTGTGGTACCCAAGTGGATATCCGAAAGTACCAATACTTCAACTTCTCTTTTTGTCATCGTTCAGAATTTGACTCCGACAAAATAAAACTTCTAGTATGTACAAATTATTAAGCAGGCATTAAGCTTATGTAAACTTATAGTGCTTCTTGATAGTAAATAGAGCGCACAATGCCATCGGCCAAGCCAATTTTGGGCACATAAATTTCTTTACTATGGGTATGTTGCATAATCTTTAAAAAGATCGATAAGGCCGGCACCATAACATCGGCACGGTCTTCGCGCAAATCATAATGATGCATGCGCTCTGCTATACTCATCGCGCTTAAGCTGTTGTAATAATTGCTTAGCACATCGATACTTAGTGGCTTGCCTTCTTTTTGTTTGGATAGGGAAAAAAGCTTATTGATATTGCCCCCACTACCTACCAATTGCAGCTGTGCATTTTTCTTACTAATTGCTTTTAAGAAACTGGCCATTGCTTGCCAATGGGCTTTCTCAACTTGATTTTGCAATAAGCGAATGGTGCCAATATTAAAGGATTCTTTTTTTACTAATTGATTATCTTGAAATAAAGACAATTCGGTACTACCCCCGCCTACATCGATATACAATAAGGTTTTTTTGGCATTGTTTTGCTCTCCCAAATGAGCATTATAAATAATGGTCGCTTCTTCTTGTCCAGAAATAATATCGATATCGATATCGGTTGTTGCTTTAATCGATTTTATTAATGCCTTTCCATTTTTTGCATCCCGCATAGCAGAGGTTGCACATGCGCGATATACGTCTACTTTATAAACATTCATGAGCATCTTAAATGCCTGCATAGAATCGGCCAATTGCACTTGCTTCTTTTTGCTGATCTTCCCTTTTTCAAATACATCAAAACCTAGCCGCAGCGGTATGCGCAGAAATAATAATTTAGTAAAATCTACTTCCTTGTCTTTGTAAGGATGGGCTTCGGATATCAATAAACGAATGGCATTAGAACCAATATCTATAGCGGCTATTTTCAATTCAAATACTTTTTATTGCTCAAATAAGAAAATGTTTCGGTTTGCGAGCGCAGCTTTTTTGCTTTAGCTGCTGGCAACACATACGTATTCATTTGTTCGTTATCTAAGATACGACCTTTTACATTTTCCTGCAATTGTATAGCCAAAATATCTTTCAATTCTTCTGCAATCAGCGGATCTAAAATTGGACAAGCCACTTCTATGCGATGATCTAAATTGCGCACCATCCAATCGGCAGAAGAGATAAAGGTTTTGGCTTGCTTGCCCGTACCAAAAACAAATACGCGCGCATGCTCTAAATACTGATCTACAATACTGATGGCCTTTATCGGTTTTTTAAACGCTGCTAATTCTGTTATGGCGCAGCAGATTCCTCTTATGATCAAGTGCACCGGCACCCCATCTTTTGCAGCATCATACAATTTTTCTATCAGCGCTTCATCTACCAAGCTGTTCAGCTTTATGATCATTTGCCCTTGCTTATTATTTTTATGCTGCTTTATTTCTTGCTGTATTAAATTTAAAAAATAGGGCCGCATATGCTTCGGTGTTGCCACAAGCAATTTCAAATTGTCGAGCGGATTTTTTTTGAGCTGCGGTTTTTCTATATACATAAATACCGCATTCACATCGCGTAAGATTTGCGTATGACTGGTAAACAATAAATGATCGCCATATACCTTCGAGGTCGATTCGTTGAAGTTGCCCGTAGCTATAAAACCGTAGTATTTAATGCGGTTGAATTGCTTCTTTTTAATCACACATAATTTGGCATGCACTTTCATATTCGGCATGCCTATTAGCACCTTCACGCCCTCTTCTTCCAATACCGCTTTCCAATGCAGATTGGCTTCTTCATCAAAACGCGCACGGAGCTCTAGCACCACCGTTACTTCTTTACCATTGCGCACCGCATTGAGCAAGGCATTGATGATTTTAGAATCTTTAGCCAATCGATAGCAAGTAATTTTTACACTTTGCACAAAAGGATCAATGGCTGCTTCGCGCAATAAATCAATCACGGAGTCGAAGGAATGGTAGGGCAAATGCAACATCACATCGCGCTGCTCCAATACACTCATAATTCTGCAGGGCTGCGTAAGCAAAGGATGAATAAATGGTTTTGGTCGCTCGGCATAGGTGCTAAATACCGATTTCGGAAAATCCATAAAATCTTTGAAATTATGAATGCGGCCGCCGGCAATCAAATTATCTTTTTTAGAAAGGTTGAGGCGCTTGATTAAAAAATCTAAAAGCCTAGGGTCTATTTGTTTGTCGTATACAAAACGAGTGGCTTTCCCTTTCTTTCTATTCTTCAACCCTTTCTCTAGCTCTTCTACTACATTGGAGTGAAAATCGTTATCGATCTCCAACTCCGCATCGCGGGTCAATTTTACGATATGACTCGAGAATTGATTATAACCAAAAGGCGCGAAGAGATTCGATAAGTTGAAGCGAATAATATCTTCTAATAAAATGACGTGCACTTCTTTTTTACTGTCGGGCAATATCACAAAGCGCGGCAAGGTTTTAGACGGAATATCTATTAAGGCATACGATTGCAAATTGGTATGCGCGGCATTGCCCATTACACAAGCCAAGTAGATATGCTTATCTCTCAAGAATGGCGTATGCGGCATGCTCTCTATCATGAGCGGCACAATTCTTGAGCGCACCTGATCTTCGAAATAGCTTTTTACAAATTGCTTTTGTGCGGCATTGAGCTGACGCTCATTTTTAAAATAAATATGGTGCTTTTTTTCTAACTGTGTTATGATGCTCGAAAAAGTTTTATCAAAAACACGTTGTTGCTCTACTACGGTATCGTGAATTTGCTTAAGTATTTTTTCCGGATGCGCTTCGGCATGAAATTTATTAAAGGCACTGATGGTTTTCATTTTATTAAGCGTAGCTACACGCACTCTAAAAAACTCATCGAGGTTATTAGAAAAAATGCCTAAAAATTTGAGTCGGTCGTAGAGATGCACGCTTTCGTCCATCGCTTCTTGCAATACGCGCTCATTAAAGGCTAGCCAGCTAATATCGCGGATAATGGTCTGCTTTGTTTTCAAAATATAAAATTGTAACGCAAATTTACTAGCGCAAGCGCTTAGCCAATATTAATTAATTGTAAACAATCGCATTACTCTAATGCTAAAAATTGCACTTTGCCGGTAGCAATATTATAGATTGCTGGCACCACGCCTACTTTCCCTTCGGCCACTAGGGCTTTTATAATCGGACTGCGTTCGGTAATTTCTCTCGCACCAATCAATGCATTGGTTTTGGTTACTTCATACTCAAACAATTCGTATTGATTTTCTTTGTTTATTGTTTTCGCTACTTCGTCTACCGCTGGTTCTATTTTTTCTATCAACTCGCTTAAGTGGCCCAAACGAATATGATTGCAAGCGCCTTTGATAGCCCCGCAATTGGTATGCCCCAGCACTACAATCAATTTGCTCCCCACCACCGAAGTAGCATATTCCAAACTGCCCAAGATACCATTCGTCACTACATTGCCGGCAATGCGAATACTAAAAATATCGCCAAAGCCTTGATCAAATATCAGTTCGGCCGCTGTTCTCGAATCCATGCAACTCACAATAGCCGCAAAGGGACGCTGATTATCTTTAAGCTGGTTTAAAACTTCTAGATGATCTCTATCCTTTTTTAAATTATTTAGAAATCTAAAATTTCCTTCTTTCAATAATTGTAAACTATGTTCGGGCATACGCTAAGGTATTAATTTTTTAATTGCTGAATTAATTTATGATGATTGCCGGCAAATCGCTTTGGCAATTCATCAAGATACGCTAAGGAACTTAATAATTCTGTTTCGCTAGCGGTATCTTTTAATTTATATCGATTGCTAAAACCAATCATGGCTGCTTGTATATTGCGCTCTACTGCTTTTATTTCCTGAAATTCTCTTATTAATTCTATGACATCATAATCGATATATTCATTCAAACGAGCATCGAGCACCAAAAAGCTATTATTTGGCAAAAGCTCTAGCGCTTCTTTAATGCTTGCTTTGTTTAAAAAAGAAACTACCTGAGCCAATTCTATTTTTATAATTTGTGTAGTGCTATAAATGCTGCGTTGAAAATAAAAGGGCGCATGCATATTACGCTTCAAGATATAAAAAACACTCACCAGCAAACCAATGCAAACCCCTTTCAGCAAATCGGTAGCTACTACAGCTACAATGGTTACTAGGAAAGGAATAAACTGACTCAGTCCGCCCTCTTTATAGATATGTTTAAATATAGCCGGTTTGCATAGTTTATATCCCGTAGCTATTAAGATAGCTACCAATGCAGCTTTAGGTATCCAATTTAAATAGTGCGGTATTGCCAGTACGCAAATCAATAGTAAAACCCCATGCAAAATGGCAGACATTTTACTTTTAGCTCCGGCATTCAAATTTGCCGAAGAGCGCACAGTCACCGAGGTGATAGGCATACCGCCTATCAATCCGTTTATGATATTACCTATTCCTTGTGCACGCAACTCTACATCGGTAGGGGTTACGTTTTTATGCGGATCCAATTTGTCGATAGCTTCTATACTCAAGAGGGTTTCTATAGAGGCCACCAGAGCAATTTCTATACCTACAATCCATACCTCAGGCATGGTAAAACCTTTTAGGTTGGGGAATAAAAAATGACTGCCAAATTCTGATAAAGATTTAGCAATAGGGATATGAACAAAATGGGCTTGTTCTAATTCTAAATTTGGATAAAAATATTGGTAAAGCAAAACGCCCAATACCGATACCAATACAACGATTAATCCGCTAGGTAGTTTATTGATTTTTTTGGCATAGCTACTTTGCCAAAAGAAAATAATCACTAAACCCAAAAGGGTAATGAGCAATACGCCATAATGGATATGATGAAACGCCTCATTCAAAAAACTGAAGGAGATACCATCTTCGGCATCTAAAAGCTCCGACCATTTTTGTTTGTGAAAACCAAATGCTTCGGGCAATTGTTTGATGATGATGGTGATGCCTATTGCGGCTAGCATGCCTTCTATAACACTTGTAGGGATATAATCGGCTATAAAACCCGCTTTCAAAATACCGAGCACCAATTGTATGCAACCCGCTATGAGCACAGCGCATAAAAATAATTCGTAGGATTGCAATTGTAGTACGGCAGCTAAAACAATGGCCGTAAGGCCCGCAGTCGGACCCGATACACTCAAGGACGATTTACTCCAGGCGCCCACTACAATACCCCCAATAACCCCTGCTATAACGCCAGAAAAAATAGGCGCACCTGAGGCTTGAGCAATACCTAAACATAGCGGCAAGGCCACTAAAAAAACAACGATACTCGATGCAAAATTGGCTTGCACAGATTTTATGACTTTCGAAAACATGTAGAAAAAATAAAAAAAAGAAAAGGTATAAATAGGCAATCGATACTTATACCCCATTCGGAGGAGGGGTGTGCACTTCTGCTATAGGAGAAACTATATTTTGATTATGATTATGCATATTAAAATGCTTCAGAACAATAGCTAATGTGTTTGATACATATACTATTCTGGAACCACCTGTAATTACAAATTCAAATTCTTCAAGTAAATTTAAACGACCATCTTGATCGTCATCTCCAAAATCGGTATCAGCTGAAGTGTTATATTCTATATTGGACAATTGACACACAATACCCTGCTTAAAAACCATAGTTGATAAGAAAAGTATAATGATAAATTTAGCCAGCACTTGCATTATTTCAAAAATAAAGAAAAAAAATGATCATTATTTTTTCTGTGTGTTAATTTAAAATAAAAAAAAAGCCTTCATTAAATGAAGGCTTTTATGTGATCCCGTTGGGACTCGAACCCAAGACCCCATCATTAAAAGTGATGTGCTCTACCAACTGAGCTACGAGATCATCCCACTGTTCAAAACTGAACGGGCAGCAAAGATAATTATTATTCTATTTTAATCAAATCTTTTTTTAAGTTTTTTTATTTTATTTTTTATGCCTTTTTAAAACTTCACGATCAACTTCAAATTGAGCAATCTACTCGTAAGCCTATTGGGCACCGCAAAGGTTTTGCCACTACTCTGATCTTGCACCCATGTGTAAGAAAGCGTGTTTTGAATGCCTAATAAATTAAACACTTCTAAACTCAACCAAGCGGAATTTATTTTTTTGTGTGCCGCTGTAGTCGCCGCTTCTTGCGACTTGCGTTTAAATAATTGCGCACTAAAACCAATATCTACCCGCTTATAACTTGGCAAGCGCAAGGTATCGGAATACCGAATAGCATCGGGCGGACCAAAAGGCAATCCCGTGCCGTACATAAAATTAAGATGCACTTTGACATTTTCGTTATTGGGCAAATAATCTTCGAAATACATACCCAACATCAAACGCTGATCGCTAGGCCTTGGTATAAAGCCTGGACGAACAATTGCCGAATCGGCACCGGCAATATTTTTTAGGGTATAAAAATCATCTTTCAAATCTTCGGCTGTTTTCATTAAGCCAACACTAATCCAAGAGGTAGCATTTTTAACTAAGTCGCCATAAAAACGGGTTTCTATACCATAGGCATATCCACTCGAATTGCTTTTGCCAAAATAACGAATGCGAATATTGTCATACTCGTAGGGCACTAAATCCCATAATTTTTTATAATAAATTTCATTGGTAATGCGCAATGATCGTCGGCCCCAGCGTGCATTATAATCATAGCCCAATACGGCATGCATCGATTTTTGCGATAATAAGGCGGTATTTAAAACCCCTTCTAAATTGCGCATTTCTCTATACAAAGGTGGCTGTGCATACCAACCCAAAGCTGCGCGCATAACCACATCGCGTTGCCACTTGGGTTTGTACGCTACTTGCATACGAGGCGACACAACAAGTTCTTTATTTAAAAAATCATAGTTGAACCGAACGCCTACCGAAAAGGTGAGATCTAGCGAATCGTTCCACTTAAAATTATTTTGTATAAAGCCTTGTACTTTTTCATAGCTCAAATTGGCATTGCTCCGATACGATTTCATCATCGTCAATTGCGCCGGATTATAAGGCTGCGTGAAACCCGCCGAATCTCTGCGCTCCCACTCGAGCAACTGATCTTGGATGGCAATAGATTGCAAATCGGCACCCCATAACCAAACTTGTTTTTTATGAATATAGGAGCCCCGATGACCGATACTTTTTTGCTGCACCTGCAAAAAATTGCGGGCATAATTTTGAATCACTCCGGTGCCTAAATAGGTTTTCACTTGTCCGAAATTAGCTTTGCCCAAATCGGTTTCCAGCTCACCCAACAAATACTCGCCACTGATATCGTAGCTTTCTTTTTCGTTGCTAAAATAAGCGCTCGCTAAAAATTTTAAACGCAGATTTTTATTAGGTCGATACGTGGTAGATAGGCCCATGAATTTGGTATCGAACTGATCGAGCTCGGCACCGGTATAAAACATGCGCAACTGATAAGCTTTATTCACTAAACCAAAACTAGAGGTTTGCTCTTCGGGTAAAAAATTAAACCGATTGCGTGCATAATTGCCTAAAAATTCCCATTCCCATTGTTCATTTACTTTATAATTGAGGAGGGTTTGCACATCGGTAAAAGAAGGATTATAAACGCCTTTGGTAGGCTGTGCTTGTAGCAAATATTGATTGGTTTTTTGTCGGAGCCCAACTAAATAACTGAGCTTATTATTTTTGGTGGCACCCTCGAGGTGCAAGCTGCCGCCCAATAAACTCAGCGAAGCCGAGCCGGCAAATTGCTTGGGTTTTTTGTAGGTAATGTCTAAAACGCTCGACATTTTATCGCCGTATTTCGATTGAAAGCCGCCAACAGAAAACTGCACATGACTGGCAAGGTCGGCATTTACAAAACTAAGTCCTTCTTGCTGACCGCTGCGCACTAAGAAAGGACGTGTAATCTCAAAGTCGTTTACGTACACTAAATTCTCATCGTAATTGCCGCCGCGCACATTATACTGTGAAGTGAGCTCATTAGTGCTGCCCACCAAGGTTTTAATAATCCCTTCAATACCGCCAATCGTACTGGGATTGATGCCCGCTTTAGAAGCATCAACGATGATAGCGCCCGCTTCAAAGCGTTGACGGTCGGCTTTTTTAACCACTTCTTTAATTTCGAAAATGCGTTCTTTCAATTGCACTTCCAATATTTTTGTTTCGTCTTTTTTTAATTGCAGCGTGTATTGCTGCGCTATAAAACCGGTTTTGCTCAAGCGCAAGGCGCCTTTTTTATCGGCTGTAATAGCTAATTGAAAAAAACCTTGTGCATCACTTACAGCTTGTTGCTGCTCAAAACTAATGAGCACATCGGCAACGGCACGCTGCTGCTCATCTTTGATACTCCCTTTAATCCATGCTTGCTGCGCATACAAGTGAGTTTGTAGCAGCAGACACAGCAATACGATAAAGGTTGAGCGTAAAAACTTCATGTTAGTTATTAAACGAGAAAAGGGCAAACTTATTATAGCTGTTTCAAAGCAGCTATGGCTGCAATTGGGTCGGCAGCCGAAAATACGGTATTGCCCGCCACCAATACATCGGCACCAGCTGCAATAATAGAGGCTGCATTATCTAAGGTAACGCCGCCATCAATTTCAATTAATGCGCTACTACCCGACGCCACAATCATTTGCTTCAGAGCTTTGATTTTATCGATGGTTTGTGGAATAAATTTCTGTCCACCAAAACCAGGGTTCACACTCATCAAGCAAAATACATCTACCTCTTGCACAATTGCCTCTAACTGATTGATAGCGGTATGCGGATTAACCGCTACACCGGCTTTCATACCCAATGCTTTAATATGTTGTAAGGTTCTATGCAAATGGATACTCGCTTCTATATGCACACTCAATACATCGGCCCCTGCCTTGTGAAAAGCTTCTACATAGTTTTCGGGTTGCTCGATCATCAAATGTACATCGCATACTTTTTTAGTGGCGCGTTTCATCGCTTGAATAACGGGTATGCCAAAAGAGATATTGGGTACAAAACGACCATCCATAACATCTAAATGAAACCAATCGGCCTCACTATTATTAATCATGTCGATATCTTTTTCTAAATGCAAAAAATTTGCAGAAAGCATGCTAGGTGCAATGAGTGCCATAGGATTATTTTTTTATAAAAGGTTGAATACGTTGAATTGCGACTGTTGTGTTTTTATTTTTTGCGTCGAAGACTAAAGCTTGTTGATAATCTTCTTGTGCTTCGGCATATTTTTTCATCAGCTCTTTGCACAAGCCTCGGTTATAATACGCTTCTGCATTGGTAGGCTCCACCATGGTGATAATATCAAATTGTCGACTTGCCTTTTCTAAAGAATCTTCTTGCATTAATAACCAACCTAAATTAAAATAGGCTTTAGTATATTGATTGTCTTTAAAAATACATTGCTGATAGTATTCCTTAGCTTTTGGAATAGCGCCTTGTGCTTGGTAATAGTTGGCAATAGCAAATAAGGGAAATACATTACTCGTATCGATCTTAAAAGAATTTTGAAAATATTTTAAACACAGATCGTTTTTTTGCGCTGCATAGAGTAATCCCAATTGATCGATAGCCTCGGTATAATTGGGCTGCACTTGCACCGCCGTTTGAAAACTAGAAATAGCATGACTCGTGTCTTTGACATTTTTATAAATAATGCCTTTTAAAAAATAAGCTTCCGGATTGTATACATCTTTTTTGAGCACGGTATTAATTTCTGCAAAAGCCTTATTGTATTCTTTTAGGAAGACAAACATCTTCGCAATTTTTAAATGCGCCACCGGATCTTCGGGATCGAGCTGAATGGCTTTTTGCAACCATTGTACCGACCCACTGATATCTTTATGCTCGAATAACAAATCGCCAATAACACTGAAATAAATGGCTTTTGTGGAATCTAAACGGCACGCCTGTTTAAAATCTAATAAACCAATAGAATCTACCCCTAAAGCACAAAGTGCTCTACCACGATCGAAATAAAGCGCGGCCTCATCGGGCGAGCTCACAATTTTTTGCGTATACGGCTCAATGCTGGGCTCGTGATAAATAGCCGCATCGGTAAAGGATGTAGCCGATTTATTTTTGCAGGATACAAAACTAATTCCGGCAAGGGTAAGCACTACTATCGATTGGTATACCTTCATTATAATTTGCTTGTGTCGTTGTTCATACTTGCATCCATATCGGGCTCATTGAGCTCAACAGGGTGTGATTTTTTTCTCAATCGCATATTCAATAATTCTACCGAAAAAGAAAAGGCCATACTAAAATAAACATAGTTTTTGAGATGCATACTTTCTGCTGTTGCCGAATCCCATCCTTCTACCAACAAAACAAAACCTACTAACACTAAAAAAGAAAGCGCCAACATTTTTAATGTAGGATGCTTATCGATAAAGGCTGCTATACGACCACTGAATAAAAACATCACAAACATAGCAATCACCACAGCTACAATCATAATCTGCACCTGATTGGCAATACCTACAGCGGTGATCACACTATCAAAAGAGAAGACCATATCCACTAATAATATTTGTAAGATCATATACGCAAAGGCATTTTGTTTAGATGCCGATGGTCCGCCGCCATGTTCTTCGCCTTCTAATTTTTGATGAATCTCACCTACCGTTTTTACTAATAAAAACAAGCCCCCCGCCAGCATGATAAGGCCTCGTAAGGTAAAGCCTTTATCGAGCACGGGTAGGGAGAATAAAACCGAATTGCCATGTTGTATCAACCAAGTCAAGCTAGACAATAAGGCTATACGAATGACAATACCGCCGAACATCCAATAATAGCGCGCTTTCTTTTGCTGCGCTTTGGGCATACGACCCATGATAATGGATACAAAAATGACATTATCGATACCCAATACGATTTCTAATAACGTAAGGGTTAATAAACTAATAAGTGCACTGAGTGAAAACATTTAATTTTTATTTTGTTGCATAAGCGCGTTACAAATATTTTTTACAATACCCGGACCTTCATAAATAAAGCCCGTATATACTTGCACCAAAGAGGCGCCAGCATTGAGTTTTTCTAAAGCATCTTCGGCAGTGAAAATACCCCCAACCGCAATCATAGGTATACTACCTTTTGTTTTCTGATGGATATAGCGAATCACTTCGGTAGCGCGTGCCGTAACGGGTTTCCCGCTCAATCCGCCCGCACCTATTGCATCAACGCGTTCTTTAGCGGTTTGCAATTGACTACGATCAATAGTGGTATTAGTCGCCACAATACCATCGATCTGCGTTGCCGCCACGATGTCTATAATATCATCTAATTGCGTATCCGTTAAATCGGGAGCGATCTTTAATAAAATCGGCTTTGGATGAGGCAGCGATTTATTAACGGCTTGCACTTTGTGCAATAACGCCATCAAAGGTTCTTTCTCTTGCAACTCGCGCAGGCCTGGCGTATTGGGACTGCTTACATTCACCACAAAATAATCGACAACTGCATGCAAAGCTTTTACATTATACTCGTAATCTTTATAGGCTTCCTCGTTGGGAGTAATTTTATTCTTACCAATATTGCCACCAATAATAATGCGCTCTTTTCGTTTTTGCAATCTTAATACCGCCGCATCTACACCGCCATTATTGAAGCCCATTCTATTGATCAAAGCCTTATCGGCAGGCAATCTAAACAAGCGCGGTTTGGGATTGCCATCTTGTGCTTTAGGTGTAAGGGTGCCAATTTCTATAAACCCAAAACCTAAGCAGGCCAAGGCATCTATATGTTTGGCATCTTTATCGAAACCTGCAGCCAAGCCCACAGGGTTGGGAAAATCAATACCCCAAAGTGTTTTGTGCAAGCTGTCGGATTTTTTTTGATACGTGATTTGTAGTAATTTTCTAATTGGAGCGATATTATAAGCCCTGTCTAATTGGCGCATGGTCCATAAATGAACCGCCTCGGGTGCAAATTGAAATAATATAGAGCGAAGAAGTGCGTACATAGCTTTGCAAAGATACATTGTTGCGTTGAAATCAAATGCATGCAATTAGCAACAATTTGTATTGAGTTTAACAAGTAATCTTTTATTTTTGGCATACCGATGCGTTACTCACCTCTTTTTACTACCCTATTATTGCTCTGCTTGGCTTTCCAAAGCCTGGCGCAACAACGCATCATTCATGGTTTGGTACTAGAGGCCGCAAGCAAACAAGCCATGGGACAGGTGAGCATAAAGAATATTTATACCAATGAGCAAGTACAAAGTGATAGTAACGGCGTTTTTAAAATAGGGGTGGAACAGGGGCAACTGGTAGAGTTTAGAAAAGCGGGCTTTAAAATAGCTCGTATGCGCATACCCAAAGGTGCTATGGCGCAGTATTTTAAAATCCTACTTCACAAGCAGGGGAATGCGGTTCCCGAATATATTCAAAATCAATTTAAGGCCGACAGTATTCGCTATCATGAGTTATATAAAACAGCCTTAAATTTTCCTAAGCTGAGCCCCTTCGAAGCCATGCAGCATCCGTTTAGCGCTTTAAGTAAGAAGAATAGAATGATTTGGGCTTTCCAAGATGCCTATAGCGAGTTTGAGAAACAGAAGTATATCGACTATATGTTTAATGATAAATTAATTGAGCAAATGACTGGTATCAAAGGCGATAGTTTGGTTTTATATAAACGCTATTATACACCGAGCTATGATTTTATTCGAAAATCGAACACCTACGATTTCTACCTTTATATCAACAAAACAGGCGAGCGCTTTAAGAGCGGTAATATTTATAATTTCGGTATCAACCGATCTGCGCAATAAAAAAAAGAGCCCCGAAAATTCGGGGCTCTTTTTTTATTGCAATTACTAATCTTGTTTACTTAATTCTAATACTTTTTCAAATACTTCTTGTTCGCCTCCCTCTTCATAACCACTGTGCATAAAGGCAATTTTACCTTTCTTATCGATGATAATGGTAAACGGAACATTTTGAAAATTTAAAGAGCGTTTTAAATCCGAATTGGGATCGATGAAAGTAGGGAATTCCCATCCTTGTGATTTTACATAGCTTTTTACCAAACCTTCTGTTCTCGATTCATCGATAGAAACCGTCATGAAATTAAAGTCGGCTTCTTTTTTCCATTCTGGTAATTGCTCACGAATATTTTTAATTTCTTTTTTGCAAGGCACACACCAAGTAGCCCAGAAACTTACTATGGTTACTTTTCCTTTTACAAAGCATTGATTGAACGCTACTTTTTTGCCAGAGGCAATGTCTTTTACTTGCGTATCAGGTGTTTCCGCTTGTTGTGCCCATGCAGCTACCGTTATAAAACTGGCTACCACTGCAAACATAATTTTTTTCATAAGCTACTGTTTATTTAAATACTTGCAATTATGTTGCTAAAGTATATGAAGATTGCTAATTTAGCCAAAATATTTAGACAATTAACAACTCCTTAATGAAAAAATTATTTTACGGGCTCTTATTGAGTTCCATTCCTTGTTTCGGTTTTGCCCAAGGTACCATTACCGGCGACCTAATGACGAATGTCAATTTCTTTAGTAGAGACTCCGCTATAAAAGCTAATGGAAATCCTTTATACGATAATCTATTGAGTGGAGGCGAAACGTGGTTGAGTTTGCGCTACAATAATAATAAGGGCATTACCGCTACCCTACGTGCCGATGCTTTTCAAAATTCTATTTTGCTTACCCCCGGACAAGCCTTTACCGGTTTTGGCATCGGCGCTTGGAATGTGAGCAAAGAGTTTAAAGATTTGCATATCTCTTTTGGCTATGTTTACGATCAAATAGGCAGTGGTATTTTATTTCGCTCCTACGAAGACAGAGGTTTGCTGATTGACAATGCGCTAGTAGGTCTTCAATTGAAATACAAACTCAACGAGCACATCAACTTGAAAGCCCTTACGGGTCAGCAAAAGAAAGTGCCTACCTTTTTTAAAGCAGGTGAAAATTTATACCAACCCATCATAAAAGCTATCAATATAGAAGGCGATTATACCGTAGGCAACGATATCCATATCACACCCGGCATTGGTATACTCAATAGAACCTTAGATCAGAACAGCATGGATATTATTGTGAATAATATCAACAACCAGGTCTTAAGCACGCGTTTTGTGCCTACCTACAATACCAATGCTTATACGTTTTACAATACGCTCAACAAAGGCGATTTTAGTTGGTATGCCGAAGCGGCTTTTAAATCGCACGAAGCCATTTCGAAAAATAATAGTCTACAAGACCTTAGTGGCTCTGTATACTATTCCACTTTGGGCTATGCTAAAAAAGGGATCGCAATTAATGTCTCTGGGAAACGCACAGAGAATTTTGTAATGCGCACCTCGCCCAACGAAATATTATTACGCGGCATGATGAACTGGCAACCCGTAATTGCGCGCATTCGTCCACAACGCGTGATGAGCAGATACACGCCTCCATCTCAGGATATTTCGGAAATATCTTATGGCACAGACATTTTATTATCACCCAATGAGCAAACCAGTTTTAATGTAAATTATACCTATATCAATACCTTAGAAAAGGTGAAACTTTTTCGCGAATTGTTTGTTGAAGGAGAGTATAGAGGTATTCAAAACTGGATCATAGAAGGTGGTGTGCAGTATTTAGAATACAATAAAGAAATCTATCAAGTAGCGCCTAAAGAAGGCATCTTATATGCACTAACCCCATTTGCAGAAATCACTTATAAAATCAATAGAAAAAAATCGATTCGTACCGAATTTCAATATATGAGTACGAAACAAGATTACGGCTCTTGGTTGTTTGCCTTAGTAGAATATAATATTGCACCAAAACTTTCTTTTGCGCTATCAGACATGTATAATATTGCGCCTAATCATGAATTAGTGAGTAAAGCCAACCATTATTATAATTGCTTTGTAGCCTATACAAAAGGCGCCAATCGCTTTACAGCGGCTTATGTAAAACAAGTAGAAGGTATCAATTGCACCGGTGGGGTATGTAGATATGAGCCGGCTTTTAGTGGTTTTAAAATAGGTATCACCAGTTCCTTTTAAATTATACCCATTCCTATATAAAAAAGAGGATCGCCAAAGCGATCCTCTTTTTTATTAAAATAGCTTAGTTTTTAAGTGTATAACAAAGAGTACCTTTGCAACTATGAAATTATTATTTACCTATTTAAAGCCTTTTAGAAAATTACTCCTCGTTGCCTTATTTTTAGCAGCTATCAATCAAATATTTTCTTTGCTCGACCCCTATGTGATGGGGCATTATATCATTGACCCCTTTGCAAAAAACGCCCAAGCCTATGCTGGCCAACAATCGGTTTTTATTGCCGGCATAACCAAAGGCTTGCTCTTATTAATTTCGGTAGCCATGGTGTCGCGCATTGCCAAAGCCTTTCAAGACTATACCCTCAACGTGGTGATTCAGAAATTTGGTGCCGCTCTTTATACCGATGGATTGAAGCATGCTTTACGCTTACCCTTTGGCGAATTTGAAGACCAACGCAGTGGCGAAACACTCTCTATACTTCAAAAAGTGCGCACCGATTGTGAGAAATTAATTAGTGCATTGGTGAATATTTTATTCACCACCTTGGTAGGCATCATATTCGTGATGATCTATGCTATCACACTCAATTCTTGGTTGGTAGTTGTTTATTTAGGCGGCGCCTTTTTACTAGGATGGCTTACGAATTTATTGTCTAAAAAAATTAAAAACATTCAAAAGCGAATTGTAAAAGAAACCACCGCATTGGCAGGTGCCACTACCGAATCGCTGCGTAATATAGAATTGATAAAAAGCTTGGGCTTAACCCAACAAGAAGTAAAACGATTAAATGGTAATACCATAAAAATTTTACAATTAGAATTGGATAAAGTAAAAAGCATTCGTACCATTTCCTTTGTGCAAGGCACTTTCGTCAATTTCATTCGCCAATGTATCATGTTTGCCCTCTTGTATTTTGTTTTTAAAGGGCATCTTACACTTGGACAAATGATAACCATGCAATTTTATTCCTTTTTTATTTTTGGTCCATTACAAGAGTTAGGCAATATTATTTTGGCTTACCGCGAAGCACAAGCATCACTGAGTAATTTTGATACCTTAATGAATAAACCTATCGAAGCAAAACCGGCTTCTCCAATTTCGCTAGGCGCAATTCATAGCTTACAATTCGACCAAGTTCGTTTTCAACACAAAACAGCGAAACAAGCTGCGCTTAATGATATTAGCTTTAGCGTAGAAAAAGGTAAAACCATTGCTTTTGTTGGCCCTTCCGGATCTGGCAAAACAACCTTAGTGAAATTACTCGTGGGTTTGTATACCCCTAATAAAGGGCATGTATTGTATAATCAATTGAGCAATGCCAGCATCGATTTCGAAGAATTACGTCATCAAATTGGATTGGTAACACAAGACACTCAATTATTCTCTGGCACCATCAAAGAGAATTTATTATTTGTAAATCCAAGCGCTACCGATGCATTGCTTACGAAAGTATTACAACAAGCAGCCTGCACCAATCTATTGGCAAGAGCTGACAATGGCTTAGATACGTTGATTGGCGAAGGCGGATTAAAATTATCAGGGGGCGAGCGCCAACGCTTATCCATTGCTAGAGCCTTACTGCGTAATCCTAATTTATTGATTTTTGATGAGGCTACCTCTGCTTTGGATTCCTTAACAGAAGAAGAAATTTCGCAAACTATACAAAGTATTACGGCACAGCGTGCGCATATCACCATTATGATTGCACATCGCTTATCGACCATCATGCATGCCGATACGATTTATGTTTTAGAAAAAGGTAGTATTGTGGAAACCGGCACGCATCAATCTTTGCTGGAAGAGAAAGGATTGTATTATGCTATGTGGCGTCAGCAAATTGGCGAACGAACACACTCATAAATTACTTATATTTATAGTTCATCCTAATTTTGAATATGCGATTTTTACTACTTCTTAGTATTTCTTGTGGTCTAGTTTGGAATTCACAAGCACAGCCACCGGCTACTTATTATACCACCGCTTTTAATAAGCAAGGTGAACCCTTGCGCGCTGCTTTATACAATATCATTAAAGGGCATAGCGCGCAAACCTATACACCCGGTTTATGGAATGCCTTTTATACCACCGATGTAAAGCCCAATGGCAAACTTTGGGATATGTATTCCGACAAGCCTGGAGCTACAGCGCCTTACGAGTATGCCCTAGGCACTAAACAATGTAGTAGCACCTCTGCTACGGGCGAAAATTTTTGCTACAATAGAGAACACTCTTGGCCTAAAAGTTTTTTTGGTGGCGCTAATTCCTATACGATATACGGTTTTCCTATGTATACCGATTTATTTTTAGTGATACCATCGGATGCTTGGGTAAATAGTAAACGAAGTAATTTGCCTTATGGTAAAGCCGTAGCGCCCTTTACCTTTACTGCACAAAACGGCTCTCGCATTGGCAATCAAAGTTACGCAGGTGCTCCATCAGGACAATGCTTTGAGCCTATTGATTCTTTTAAAGGAGATTTAGCGCGCAATTATTTTTATGTAAGCACCCGTTACTTAGGCGATAGCAATCAATTTATTACTTGGGAAATGGCCGATAAGATAAACCTAAAACCTTGGGCTATACAAATGCTTTTAGAATGGCACCATAACGATCCTGTAAGTAAAAAAGAAATCGATCGCAACGAGGCTGTTTATGCTATACAAAATAATAGAAACCCTTTTATTGACTACCCCCTTTTTGCAGATTGCATTTGGGGCACTGGCAATTGTAGCACCTTAGGCATCGACCAAAATGAACACATTGACCTACTATTATTTCCTAATCCGGCAAAGCACTCTGTTAATCTTATTGGCGCAGCTAATGCTCAGCAAATTATAATTATGGACATTACAGGCAGAACCGTATTAGAAATGGCACCATCAGCAAATATGCAAATACCTATAGCCTCTTTCAACAATGGCGTGTATATCGTAGCTATCTTATTTAAAGAAGAAAAAATAATTAAAAAACTAATTATTGAAAATTAAAAAAAGAGCCCCGAAAAATTCGGGGCTCTTTTTTTTATCTTAATAAGGTTACGTTTCCTTGATAATGTTCGGCATGGCCGTTTTTGAGCGTTGCATCTAACAAATAAATGTATACTCCATTAGGCTGCATTACGCCATTCCATCTGCCATCCCATCCTCTTCCTTCGGGATTCGTAGTTTCGAAAATGAGTTGTCCCCAACGATTGAAGATAGACATTTTGAAAGCCGTTACCCCTCTCGACAATAATGATTTAGGGAAGAAATACTCATTCAAATCATCGCCATTAGGTGTAAAGGTGTTGGGCATTTCGATATAGCAATCTTTTTTCACTTCCACACTATCGCTCGTTATACAACCATCCATATTTACGGTAATACCAAAAATACCCGGATGATAAACTACAATAGATGAAGCGGTATCGCCGGTAGTCCACCAACTTACAGCATTTGCTTTGGGTATACGATCGAATAAAACAATTGGACTACTATTAGGACACATCAAGGTATCGGGACCTAAATCTACCATTGGATAAGGTTTTAAGGTAACCGATTTTTCGTAAGTAGAATCTGGACAAATACGGTAACTAGCTGTCAATTTCACCGTAAACGTACCACTACTATCATAGGCATGTAAAATAGAATCGCGGTTATAAATTTTAGAGCCGTCGCCAAAATCCCACATTAATTGACGAATACCTAGCGTATCGTATACTGCATAGAAATTAATACCATTGCCTTCGCACAGCGAATCTTTATCGGTATAGAAATTTAAACTTGGTGCAGGATAAACATTTATAATTTGTTTAGCAGAATCGATACAGGGTACAAAATCATTTACATACAAGGTAGCGGTATAAACCCCCGGTGCTGCATAGGTATGTGTAGCTGTTGGATTATTATCAAATGCACCATCGCCAAAATCCCATAAATAAGTAGGTGCTGCCATACCCGTAGGTGAGTTGAAGGTGCTGGTACTTGTAAATGTAATAGGTGTATTACCACAAATAGAGTCTTCGCTTACTGTAAACGAAGCATCTATGGAATGACGCGTATCTATTGTTTTTACTACTGTGTCTTTACACACCCCATTAGAGCTTATTAGTGTAATACTTTGCACTGCTTTAATAGGATATATAACGGTTGTATTTTTTGCTGTATCGCCGGTGCCATTGCCAAAATCCCAACTATAACTCATAAAGCCCGATTGGGTAGAATTATTAACTAGGGTAACGGTGTCTTCATCACATCCATATTTGATAGCGGAACTAAAATCGGCAATAAATGGCGGATTGGTAATGGTTATGGGTCCAATAGGTGGCGTAAAACATAATCCTTGATATACTACGATATTAGAATACGTACCTGCAGGCAAATACATTTTTATAGCACCCGTATTATCAGAACTTACGTTAACCGTAACAAGCACTGCATTTTTTACATATTTCACTACATAATTGGTATTTGGCATTAATCCATTTAATTGAACAATACCATTACCTCCACATACGGTTGGACTAATACCTAAAAAAGAAGTAACCACAGGTAAGCCACCCATAGAAATACAAACTGTATCGCGGGTAGTATCCTGACAGCTTGTACCCAAAACGGTATAACAGGTATTGCTTGCTGGCGAAACAGTAAGGGTAGGAGAAGTGCCCAATGAAGTAGTGGTACCCGTCTGTACCCAATTCAAATCCATGTAGGCATCAGGAATAAGATAATAAGCTATAGGTGTAATCGTATAATTGGTAGTAGAAGTTGGGGTAAAGCGGTGACTGCTTCTGAAGGCGGTCCACTGTTGCGCGTTTCTACCCGTTACTGGGTGTGCAATAGTGCCTGTAGCATTTTGCAAGCCCTCAATAGCTAAGCCGCCATTCCAAGTGGTGCACAAAGGCGCATTAGCAATATGAATTTCAATTTCATTGGTCGTTTCAAATAAGATAATTTGAAACGAAGTTTTTAGCGTAGTGCAAGAGAACATGGGGATGTCGCAGAAAGATACAATGAACTTTCTGTTAGGCGCTGTTCCAACCGTTGCATAATCTAAACTACCAGAAGTTGGGAAAATATCAGAGTAGAAAGCTGCAATAGAATTGAGTAAAGCCGTATTGCCAGGTATCCCTCCTGTTATCGACCATGGAGAAAACAATCCTGCGTTAGACGTATTAAAACAGATATACCCGTTCGATGAAAATACACATTGCGAATAGGTATTGCCATAGAAGGTAAATGGGAATCCAATATTGATAACACTAGTATATAAATCATCCGTTAGCGAAAGGTTGGTTGGCACCCTTCCATTACGTATAGCATTTAGAGTAATTGATGCTCCGGGACATATGGTAGTATCATTTTGCTGAATAGTTACTTGTGCATTTGATTGAAAAGAGCAAATGAACAAGAACAAACTCAGCAAGAATACGCCTAATTTATTCATGGCAGTAATTGGTTTTTAATTGGTGAATTTAACGATTTTTTTCAAGAAAAATACTGCCGAAAGGGCTATTTCCTACTTTTTTTCTGCTCTTCCAATTTTAAAAACAAGTCTCTTAAGCGAGCTGCTTCAATAAAATCGAGGCTTTTGGCCGCCTTTTCCATGGCTTTTTTAGTAGCTGCCAATTGTTTGTCTAACTCTTTTATAGAACTATAGGTAGCATACGTTTCCGCTGCCAAAGTAGCTTCTGTATCATTAAGGGCGTAAGTAGCTGCTTGGGCTCCTTTGATATTTAAAACGGAGGTTTGTTGCATAATCTGCTCCACCGTTTTATGCACGGTTTTAGGCGTTATCTGATGTGCTGTATTAAATATAATCTGCTTAGCTCTGCGTCGATCGGTTTCGTCCATCGTGCGTTGCATGCTTTGTGTAATCTTATCTGCATAAAAAATAACACGACCCTTTTCATTACGCGCCGCCCTTCCTGCCATCTGCGTCAGCGACCGCTCGTCTCTCAAAAACCCTTCTTTGTCTGCGTCTAGTATAGCCATCAAAGTTACTTCTGGCAAATCTAATCCTTCGCGTAAAAGATTTACACCAACGACAACATCTAAAACACCCAATCGTAAATCTCTCAAAATTTCTATGCGCTCCAAGGTGTCTACATCAGAGTGAATATATTTCGACTTAATTTGGATTTTCTGCAAATATTTATCTAGCTCTTCGGCCATTCGCTTAGTGAGTGTAGCCACCAAAATACGTTCCGATAATTTTACGCGTTCGTCTATTTCTTCCAATAAATCATCGATTTGATTAATACTTGGTCGCACTTCTATCACCGGATCCAATAAGCCCGTTGGCCTTACAATTTGCTCTACAACAATTCCGCCTGTACGTTCCAATTCATAATTAGCCGGGGTGGCGCTCACAAAAATAACTTGGTTCAATAGTTTTTCGAATTCATAAAAATTCAATGGTCTATTATCCATTGCCGAAGGCAATCGAAACCCATATTCTACTAAATTTATTTTTCTCGATCGATCGCCCCCATACATACCACTTATTTGCGGAATGGTAACGTGGCTTTCATCTATCACTAATAAATAATCATCGGGGAAATAATCTAACAAGCAAAACGGACGGGTGCCCGGTTCGCGTCGATCTAAGAAACGAGAATAATTTTCAATGCCACTACAATAGCCCAACTCTTGTATCATTTCAATATCATACGTTACGCGTTCTTTAATGCGATGCGCCTCGTGTGGTTTGTTTATTTTCTTAAAATACTCCACTTGCCTATTCATCTCGTCGTAGATTTCCGTGATGATCATATTCATTTGATCTTTAGGCGCCACATACAAATTGGCCGGGAATATAGCTGCCTCTTGCAAACCCTTGATACGTTTGCCTGTAGTGATTTCAAAATGATCAATAGCTTCTATCTCATCACCAAAAAAAGTAATGCGCATCCCCATATCCGCATAAGGCAAATTGACATCTACCACATCACCTTGCACCCTAAAGGTGCCTCTTGTAAAATCGCCCTGACTTCGATGATATAAGGCATGAACGAGTTTATGTAAAAATACATTTCTGCTATGGGTATCGCCTACTTTAAAACGAATAATACCGTTGGCATAATCGGTAGGGTTTCCCATACCGTAAATGCAAGAAACCGATGCCACTACAATAATATCTCGTCTGCCGCTAAGCAAACTAGAGGTAGCACGCAAGCGCAATTTTTCTACTTCTTGATTAATGGAAAGATCTTTTTCTATATACGTATCTGTTGTTGGCAAATATGCTTCGGGTTGATAATAATCGTAATAAGAAACAAAATACTCTACCGCATTTTCTGGAAAAAACTGTTGTAATTCGCCATATAATTGAGCAACGAGTGTTTTGTTATGCGTGAGCACTAAAGTGGGTCTTTGAATATCTTGAATAACATTAGCAATGGTAAACGTTTTACCAGAACCCGTAACACCCAATAAGGTCTGAAAAGTTTCGCCTTCTTGCAAGCCCTTTACCAGCGCCTGAATGGCTTCGGGCTGATCACCAGCGGGTGTATAAGGACGATGAATTTGAAACATAGAACAAAGATGCAAAAAAATAAAGACAAGGGCCAAGTAAACTTAGTAGGAAAATTAAAACACAAGTAGGAAGGGTCATTTAAAATTATAAAAACCGTATCTTAGAGAAAACCAATCGACTATGTGGCAACAAATTTTACAGTATTTATTTATTAAAAAGAAGCACCCAGATGCACCCAAAAGCATTGATTTAAAATTAATGCATGGCATGAATCGAATTTCAATTATAGTTTTTCTAATTGCTGTAATAGTGATGCTAGTGCGCTTGTTGCGCCATTGATAACACGGCTTGTGCAGCTGTATCCGAAGCACTTTTCGAACCCAAGGCGGTCCATAATTCGGTATAGTCGGCTTGCAATTGTTGCTGTGTAGTCTTGTCTTGCAGTAGCTTTTGCAAATGCCTTTGCAAGGCAGCGGTATGTAAATCATCTTGTATCAACTCGGGCACAATAGACCGATTCATAATTAAATTGGCCAGGGCAATAAATTTGATTTTAATAAAGCGCTTTGCCAACCAATATGAAATAGGATTTCCTTTATAACAAACAATTTGTGGCACTCCAAATAAAGCGGTTTCCAAGGTTGCGGTGCCGCTCGTTACTATGGCTGCAGCCGCTTGCTGTACAATATCATACGTTCTATTGGGGATTAATAAAACGCCCGTTGCCGGCATCCATTCTTTATAAAAATCTGCATCCATACTTGGCGCCTGCGCTATAACAAATTGATACTCGGGAAACAAGGGTACTAGTGATAACATGATAGGCAGCTTAGCGGCAATTTCTTGTTTTCTACTACCGGGCAATAAGGCAATAATGGGCTTATCGGCAATCGTTGCTCCTTTACCTTTTTGTTTGGCTGCTGCTATCACTTCTATCAAAGGATGACCTACATAATCTACTTCAAAATTCCATTGCTTATAATAGTCCACTTCAAAAGGTAAGATTACCAAAAGCTTATCTACAGATGCTTTCAAAGAATGCACGCGCTTTTCTTTCCAAGCCCACACTTGAGGTGAAATATAATACACCACTTTAATGCCTTGCTGTTTAGCCCATGTTGCGATGCGCATATTAAAACCAGGATAGTCGATCAATACCAATACGTCGGGTTGAAATTGTAGGATATCTGCTTTGCAAAAAGATAAATTTCGAAGGATCGTTTTTAAATGAAATAGGACTTCTACAAAGCCCATAAAGGCTAAGTCTTTATAGTGTTTTCTGAGGGTTGCACCTGCAGCTTCCATTGCTTCACCACCCCAACATTGAATAGTAGCTTGAGGATCTTTTGCATGTATGGCTTTAATGAGATTACTCCCATGCAAATCGCCACTTGCCTCGCCTGCTATGATGTAATATTTCATAATTATTTACCAAACATATTTTAATAATAAAATAAGTAATGCAAATAGAATGGTTGCCGATAAAACACCTTTCGCCGTTTGATCAGCTCTGCGATTAAAGTAATAGAAAAAGGGAATTAAATTTGTTAAAATAGAAAGACTCAAAACTTTAGCAGCGTTGGTATGACTTTGCATTAAGCCATTTAAAAAAGCGCCTAAGGGTATATCTTGATGTAATAATACGAATACCAATAAGAACCCAAACACCGGTGCAATTATTCCCAATACAAATCCTAATAGCGCATTATTTTTAAGCATCTTTTCTTTTTTGATGTTACAAACTTACAAAAAAATCAAGTTTAACAAGGTTTTGAATTTTGCAATTACCCGAAATAAATTAAAATTGGTAACTTTACCTTCTAACACATAATTGAAGTAATATGAATTTTAATTTAAAACAAATGCCGGAAAGAACGGCTCGACCAAGAACTAATGGACTTACCATGATTATGGATAAAGGATTAGGATTGGATGAAGTGCGTAATTTTTTATCTACTTCACTTCCCTATGTTGATATTGTTAAGTTAGGATTTGGTACGTCATACGTTACTAGCAACTTGAAAGAAAAATTAGCTATTTATAAAGAGCATAATGTACCTGTATATTTCGGCGGCACTTTATTTGAAGCATTTATTATTCGCGATCAATTTCAAGATTATATAGATGCCATGAAAGAATACGGCATTAATCATGTAGAAGTTTCTGATGGCTCGATGGATATCGATCATAAAGAAAAATGCAACTATATTAGCGAATTGGCAAAGCATGCAACGGTATTATCTGAAGTCGGTTCTAAAGATGCCGCTCATATTATTCCTCCTTACAAATGGATTGAATTGATGCGTGCCGAATTAGAAGCTGGCTCGAGCTATGTAATTGCAGAAGCACGCGAAGCAGGCAATGTAGGTATTTACAGAGGCAGTGGAGAGGTAAGAGAAGGATTGGTGCAAGAAATTTTAACCCAAATCCCATCGGAGAAAATTATTTGGGAAGCACCACAAAAAGCACAACAATTATACTTTTTAGAACTACTAGGTGCTAATGTAAACTTAGGTAATATTGCCCCTCATGAAGTTATTGCGTTAGAAGCAATGCGTATTGGTTTGCGTGGCGACACCTTTCATTTATACCTTAATAAATAAGTCTTGAGCGCATACGGATTAATTGGCTATCCACTCTCTCATTCCTTTTCACCAGCTTATTTTGAAAAGAAATTTGCAGCTTTGCACCGAAAGGATTCGTATGCGTTATTTCCCCTTCAAGATATTAACGAATTGCCGGCGCTTATACAAGCAAACCCAAACCTTGCCGGACTCAATGTAACCATACCCTACAAAGAAACAGTACTTAAGTATTTAGATTATATCGATGCTACTGCACAAGCTATTGGCGCAGTTAATTGTATTAAAATTAGCCATGGGCAACTGATTGGTTTCAATACCGATTGGATAGGCTTTACGAAGAGTCTGCAACCCTTATTAGCTACCCAAAAAACCTATACCGCACTTGTATTAGGAACGGGCGGGGCTTCTAAAGCTGTGCAATATGCATTAACGCAGATGCACATTCCTTTTCAATTAGTAAGTAGAAAATCTGCCACTACAAGTATCCACTACGATGCACTTACGCCTTCGATTATAACAGCGCACAAGCTCCTTATTAATACCACCCCTGTAGGTATGTATCCTGAAATAGCTGCTTGTCCGCTCCCTTTTACAGAGGCGCTCGGTGATCAGCATATCGTTATGGATCTCCTTTATAACCCAAGCGAAACGCTCTTATTACAAAAAGCGGCTGCAAAAGGAGCGCTTATAAAAAATGGATATGACATGCTTTGCTTGCAAGCAGATGCCTGTTGGGAAATATGGCAACACGCTTATCCTACTGAATAATAAACACAAGTAGTAAGAAAATTGCGAACGAAAGGAATTGCTTTTATAAAAGCAAATTGTACGCGCGCATCTAATCCAAATTTATATTTATAAATAGGATTGATGAGATAGTGGCGATTATTTTTTATGCTTAATCCAGCTGCTTTTACAATTCGTTCGAAGTGCTCAATAGTGATACGCGTGGATTTTATCTCCAGCAACTCCCCAATTTTCCCATCTGTTTCTCCGCCTAATTTTAAAATACCAGCATAAAGAAAATTAGGAAGCAAATGATAATAAGGCAATTTGCTTGTCCATTTGTTTAGGGCTAATTGTTGATGGCCACCAAAAGGCATTTGCCACGGCGGGAAACCAAAAAATAGTTGCCCAGCTGGTGCTAATAAATTTTTTAGATGCGGAATAAAGGCTTCTTGATTGGGGATATGCTCAATGGCATCTTTTAAAATAATGACATCGAAATACTGATGAAACTTGTTTACAAAAGCAGCTTCATAAACATCTTGATTGATAAACTGCACTTTACCTTGAGTAATTTGGTTGGCAAAATAATCATTCGCAATATCAATACGAATTTGATCTAAATCGACACCTACACATTGGCAACCGCTGTCTATAAAGGGTTTTAAAACACCGCCTTCTCCACAGCCAATTTCCAAGACCTTTAATCCGGCTTGAATTTTTTTAGTTTCATTGATGAATGCTAACACATAGGCTTGCGAATTTTCTACTTGTTGCGTAAAACGCAGTTTACTATCGAGATGATGTTCTAATGCCACTGGAAGAATATTTTATTTTACAAGATACTTATTTCTTAGAAGTTGTAGGATCTAAAAATAAACCTAATTGATGATTAATACTGGCGTCATGAATTTGCTCAAATACTTGTTTGATCAATTGAGGATCTAAGCCTTTCAACGCTGCTGTATGGGTTTTGGAAGCTATAATTTCTCTCCAGCGTTCGGGTTGATAAGCACTTAAGTTCATTTCTTTTTTCAATACCCCTAATTGATTACTTAATTCCATTCTACGGGCAATTAAAGCAATGATTTCATCATCTACACTATCCATCAATTGACGATAAAAATCTAATTGCGCTAATTGATTTGATGTTTCTAAATGCGGGGTACGTATTTTCAGTCCTTGAATTAATTGCCATAAAGCCTCCGGCGTTATTTGTTGCGCGGCATCACTTAATGCTTGATTTGGCTGTGGATGTGTTTCTATCATCAAACCATCAAAACCCATATCCATAGCACGTTGCGACATAGCAGCAACCTGTGCACTTTGTCCGGTTATATGGCTTGGATCATTGATGAGTATAAGTTCCGGTCTTCTACGTTTTAATTCAATTGGAATAATCCAATTCGGTTCATTTCTATAGGTAGTTGATTTTGCATAAGTAGAAAACCCTCTATGAATGGCTGCAATATCGGTGATGCCAACTTTCTCCATGCGTTCTATTGCACCTATCCATAAATCTACATCTGGCGTAACCGGATTTTTAATCATAACAGGCAGCTGCACACCTTTTAAACTATCTGCAAGTCGTTGTACTTGAAAGGGATTCACTACTGTTCTTGCACCCAACCACAATACATCTACTTGATAGCGCAAAGCCAACTCGATATGCGCAGGCTCTGCAACTTCTATGGCAATAGGAATGTTGAATTCTTTTTTTATTTCTTGCAACCATACTAAAGCCTGCTCGCCCATTCCTTCAAAACTTCCTGGTCGGGTTCTTGGTTTCCACACACCTGCACGTAACAATTGTATGGGCATGGATTGGAATGCCCTAGCAATTTGATGCAATTGTTCTTTCGACTCTACACTGCAAGGACCAGCAATATAGATAGGCGCAGAAGATTTAGAAAAAAAAGACATGCTGCAAGTTACAAAAACAAACTGGTACTCTTACTTCCAACCATCTCCATCGAGTATATTTCCTATGCCGCCTAATATACTGCCTTCTTCTTTTCTATGAAAAGCTCCAAAGCTCAATATACGTGCTGCCAATCTACTTACTGGCAAGGATTGAATCCAAACTTTACCAGATCCGGACAAGGTGGCAAAAAATAATCCTTCACCACCAAAAAGCGTATTCTTTATGCCGCCCACAAATTGAATGTCATAGTTTATAGCGCCAGTAAATCCTACGATGCACCCGGTATCAATCTTCAACGTTTCACCTGGTGTTAAATAAATTTCTTTCACAAACCCACTGGCATGCAAAAAAGCCATACCATCCCCTTCAATTTTTTCCATGATAAATCCCTCACCGCCAAACAAACCTGTTCCTAATTTTTTTTGAAATTCTATTCCAATACTCACCCCTTTTGCCGCACATAAGAAAGCATCTTTCTGACAAATAACTTTTCCGCCTAATTGCGATAAATCAAGGGGAACAATTTTACCTGGATAAGGAGAAGCAAAACTAACCGTTCTTTTTTGTGCACCTTGATTGGTAAATGCAGTCATGAATAAATTTTCACCTACCAACAATCGCTTACCCGCATTGAACAATTTGCCAAGTAAACCATTTTGCTGATTGCTTCCATCACCAAATAATGTTTGCATGCTGATATCGTCTTGCATCATCATAAATGCTCCTGGCTCAGCAATTACGCTTTCTTGAGGATCCAGTTCTACTTCTACATACTGCATCTCTTCACCAAAAATGGTATAGTCTATTTCATGATTATTCATAGTCATTTATTTTTTACAAATATATTTTTAATCTCCCATTCCCCTCTTAAAAGAAATGCTAATTTTTAAGATTGCATTATTAATAGTACTTTTAAAAATTATTTAGTTTTCCATGCAACCGATTCCAGATTTAGAAACACTCAAAACAGGCGCTTTAATGCTTATCGACAAATCGTATAAGTGGACCTCCTTTGATGCGTTGTTCAAAATCAAAAAAGGACTTAAAGTAAAAAAAATTGGCCATTGCGGTACGCTCGATCCGCTGGCTACTGGATTGCTAATTGCCTGCACTGGCAAACAAACCAAACAAATTATGATGTATCAAAAATTACCTAAAGTATATACAGGTATTTTTGAATTAGGCGCTACCACCGAATCGTATGATTTAGAAACAACGCCCAGTAATCATTTACCTTATGCACATATTAGTGCAGAAGATATTGAAGCAGCTAGAAAAAAATTTGAAGGTCTTATACAACAAGTGCCCCCAATACATTCTGCTATTAAGAAAGATGGGAAACGTGCTTACGAATCGGCAAGAGAAGGTATTGAAATTGTATTAGCGCCACGACAAGTAGAAATCACACAATTTATAATTACTAAAATAAACTTACCTGAAGTGCATTTTGAAGTACATTGTAGTACGGGTACCTATATTCGTTCGCTAGCGCATGACTTTGGTGCTGCCTTGCAATGTGGTGCGCATTTAAAAGAACTGAGACGAACAAAAATTGGTAATTTTTCTATAGAAGATGCTAAAACAACAGATGAGTGGATTGATTTATTAAAGCCACCCAAAGTAGCTCAAATAAAAAATCCTGAACCGTAGTTCAGGATTTTTTTTAATATTCATCTTCGTTAAAGAAGAAATCTTCTTGCGTAGGATAGTCGGGCCAAATATCTTCAATGGCTTCATAGATTTCACCTTCGTCATCTAATTCCTGCAAATTTTCTACAACCTCTAAAGGAGAACCCGAGCGAATGGCATAATCAATTAACTCGTCTTTAGTAGCTGGCCATGGTGCTTCTTCTAAATGAGAAGCTAATTCAAGTGTCCAAAACATATGCTATATTTTATTTTTTAAATTTTGATAATTTACGCAAATGTAAGTTTTCATTTAAAATATACAAATTTTGTTTTTTATTATTTTCTTAAAAAGTGCGAAATGTAATTTTTAATTAAAAAAAATAGTTTTTCTTTGAAGGATAAATAATAGATACAGCATGCTGCAAGCAGAAGATATAAAAAAGCAATACGATCAGTCTATCATTTTAAAAGGGGTTTCGCTTTCGGTGAAGCCTGCGGAGATGGTTGCTATTATGGGCCCATCTGGTGCTGGTAAAAGTACCCTATTGCATATACTAGGCACTTTAGATAGCGCTGATGCAGGCACTATTCGCATTAATAATACCCCAGTACATACACTAAGTAAAAACGAAATGGCTGATTTTAGAAATGAAGCTATCGGTTTTGTATTTCAGTTTCATCATCTATTGCCCGAATTCAATGCGCTAGAAAATATTTGCTTGCCACAATGGATCGCTAAAAAAGATAAAATACAAGCAAAGCACTATGCGCTTGAACTTTTAGACTATATGCATTTAGCCGATAAAGCGCTTAAGAAACCCAATGAACTCTCTGGCGGAGAGCAACAGCGTATTGCCATAGCAAGGGCTTTAATCAATAAACCGGCCATTATATTTGCCGATGAGCCCACTGGAAATTTGGACAGTCACAACGCACAAAGTATTCACGAATTGTTTTCAAAATTGCGTAATGAATTGCAACAAACCTTTGTTATTGTAACCCATAATGAACACTTAGCCAAGAGCACTGATCGGGTGATAAAAATGCAAGACGGGCTTATAATAGCTTAAAATTAGGGTTTTTTAGTATTATATTATAAATTTATTATTGTATATTTGAATATTAAACAATAATTTGCAAAATATTTAATAAAAGAATTGGATAAACATTTCCCCTTTTTAGTAAAAAGTATATTTTTGCACTCTAATAACAAACTAAAAATTAGATAACATGTCTGAAATTGCAAATCGCGTAAAAAAAATCATCGTTGACAAATTAGGTGTTGACGAGTCTGAAGTAACTCCAGAAGCTAGCTTTACTAATGATTTAGGAGCTGATTCTTTAGATACCGTAGAATTGATTATGGAATTCGAAAAAGAATTCAATATCTCTATTCCAGACGAACAAGCTGAAACCATCACAACTGTTGGTATGGCTGTTTCTTACTTAGAAGAACACGTTAAGTAATTTTAATTTTTTTACTGAATTAATACAATGAATAAACCGTTAAAACGCGTAGTGGTAACGGGTCTCGGCGCCCTTACTCCCTTAGGAAACTCAGTATCTGCATATTGGGAAGGACTTATAAATGGGGTTTCGGGTGCCGATTCTATTACATTGTTTGATGCAAGTAAATTCAAAACACAATTTGCTTGTGAATTGAAAGGATTTAATCCAGAGGATTATTTCGACAGAAAAGAAGCAAGAAAATTAGACCGTTTTTCTCAATTAGCGGTTGTAGCTGCTTCCCAAGCAGTAGAACATGCTCAACTAACCGATGAGGCTATCAACAAAGATAGAGTCGGTGTTATTTGGGGATCGGGCATTGGTGGTATGACTACCTTCATGGAGGAAGTGCGCAACTTTTATTTAGGTGATGGCACTCCTCGATTCAACCCTTTCTTTATTCCAAAGTTAATTTTAGACATCGCTTCTGGTCATATCTCTATGAAATATGGTTTTAGAGGCCCCAATTTTGCAACGGTAAGTGCTTGTGCATCTTCTACCAATGCTATAATTGATGCTTATAATTATATTAGACTAGGAAAAGCAGACGCAATTATTTGTGGCGGTTCTGAAGCCGTAATTAATGAAGCAGGTGTGGGTGGTTTTAATGCCATGAAAGCACTTTCTGAACGCAATGATGCTCCAAAAACAGCTAGTCGTCCTTTTGATGTGGACAGAGATGGCTTTGTAATGGGCGAAGGCGCAGGTGCTATCATTTTAGAAGAATACGAACACGCTATTAAAAGAGGCATACCTATCATTGCAGAAATAGCTGGTGGTGGTGCTAGTGCTGATGCACATCATTTAACGGCTCCTCATCCAGAAGGATTGGGCGCTTATAATGTAATGAAAAATGCTTTAGAGGATGCTGAAATGCGCCCTGAAGATATTGACTATATTAATGTTCACGGTACGTCTACCCCATTAGGTGATATCAGTGAAGTTACGGCTATTCAAAAAGTATTTGGAGCACACGCATATAAATTAAATATTAGCTCTACTAAATCTATGACCGGTCACCTATTAGGTGCTGCAGGTGCTATAGAAGCGATTGCTAGTATTTTATCCGTGGTCAACAATGCGATTCCTCCAACCATTAATCACTTCACGGACGATCCTGCATTTGATTCTAAATTAAATTTCACGTTCAACAAAGCCCAACATAAAGAAGTAAGAGCTGCATTAAGCAACACTTTTGGTTTTGGCGGACATAATGCATCCGTTATATTTAAGAAATACGAGCCTTAATTTTGAGCCTCTTTTCTCGACTGCATATTCGCTATTTATTTTCACGCAATAAGGCGTTATTTGTTCAATTAGAACACGTATTAGGTTTCCAACCTAAGCAATTACGCTTTTACGAAATTGCCCTTACACACCGCTCAAGCTCCGATGAAATCAGCAGAAACAACGAGCGTCTAGAATTTTTAGGCGACGCTATGCTGGGTGCTATTGTAGGTGAATTTTTATTTAGAAAATATCCTAATCAAGACGAAGGCTTTCTTACCGAAATTAGATCGCGTATTGTTAGAAGAGAATCTTTAAATGCCATTGCAACAAGAATGGGCATTGAAAAAATTGTTCAATATAATAAATATGATCGCGGTTTGAGTCGCTCGCATATTTTTGGTAATGCCTTAGAAGCATTGATAGGTGCTATTTATCTCGACAGAGGCTATGAACTCACCCGAAAATTTGTACTGAATGAGCTTATTAAAAATTATATCGATCTTGATACCATTGAGAAAACGGATACCAATTATAAAAATCAATTATTGACCTGGGCTCAAAAAAACATGGTGAGCATCGTATTTGAAGAGTTAGACGAACAACAAGAAGGTATTAAACGCATGTTTACCATCGGCATTAAAATGGACGAAACCATTATTGCCACAGGCAACGGTTATAATAAAAAAGATGCAGGGCAAGTAGCCGCAAAAAATGCTATGCAGCATTTAGGAATTTCTAATAAACGAAATTAATCGACATCGATATTTAAACTGTGAAATAAGCGGTGCGCCATCGGTGCTAATATTAAACCGATGTTGGTAATAAAGGCCACTCCGCTAAACAAAGCATAGACCGAACTAAATAATTTTCCACCTACAGAATTAATTTGCACTACAGGACCCATACCACTCAAAATCATAGAAGCGTTGTGCAATGCATCGATCCATGGAACACCATCGGTATAATGATAACCCAAAACACCAATAGCTAAGCAGGCCAATAAAACAGTGAATGCAAAGAGTATATTTTTTAGCACCCGCTTCAAGTATACCGCTTTGCTTGCCAATGCTTGATTCCTTTTTTCAAATTTATGAAAGATCATACGCTAGTTTTAATGACATTTAAAATGCTCAAACGGTTCTTGGCAATGATTACATTTATATAAAGCCTTGCAAGATGTGGCTCCAAATTGACTGCTTAATTGTGTATCAACAGATTTGCATTTTGGACAAGTTACAGCATCTTCTTCGAAGAGCCCAAGAGGAGCAGCCGATTTTCTTTTGGGCGGTGCTATACCATAAGCCTCTAATTTTTCTTTCCCTTTTTCCGACATCCAATCGGTTGTCCAGGAAGGACTAATCTGATTTTCTACTACTACTTTTTTTGCACCTTTGCTCAACAAACACATTTTAATTTGCATAGCAATAACATCCATAGCCGGACAACCACTATAGGTAGGTGTTATCACTACCCGTATTGTTTCTATAGTACTATCTACTTCTACTGCACGCACAATGCCTAAATCTACAATAGAAAGCACCGGCACTTCGGGATCGGCCACTTCTTCTAAATACGCCCAACAATTATCTACGGTAATCATTACTTAAAATGTGATTGTTTAAAATAAAATAAGATGCATTTAAAACATCGAAACGACTAGTAGCTATCGGTCTAATTTCTAAACGATCTATAGCTATAAAGTTATTACAATCATTCGGCATTATTTTAACTAAAACATAGGCCGTATTTTTTGGAATTGAAAAATAGGTTTTCGCTCTATACCAGACTTGCCAACTATCATCTGCAGTTTTTGCATTAACATCTACCTGTTGCAATTGTTCTTGATTAGCATTATAAAAACAAATTGAAAAATAAGGGTATTTTAAATTGTCTTTTGTGTAGTCAACCCAAATAGAAAACTCGTTTAATGATGTGGTATTCAACTGTTCAACTGGAATACGAGCCAATACGGTATCTTTCAAATAATCTTGCCACGCAAATGCTCTACCTCGAATTCCATTTCCAGTTCCCTGCTCAAATTCATTGAGATAATAAACAGTATGTTTAGGATTGGCAGCAAGAATACAAGAATCAATCACTTTTTGTTGTAGCTGCAAATATTGAGCTACGGATAAACGATACACATATACTTCATCAAAAAATCCTAAACTATCACAAGCATTTAATAAGCCTTGTTGATCTGGAGTGATACAATTTTCTTCTTTTAATCGTAATACTAAAATATTTTTTGTTGACGGCAGTTTTTTAAATAATGCATGATCAACAAAATAACCTGCATCAAATTTAACTTGCTCAAATGATTGCGACCACGAAGCTCTTGCTAAAAGTGCATTCATCATAGGCAAACCCAACTCATATCCTATAATAGCATTCTCACTAAGCATCCAAGTATTAGTAACCACACCTTCTCTCCAAATTTTATCTGAACCCACATGAATAAAGGGCACAGCAGCAATACACTGAAAATCATTTTTTGAATAGCCTTTAGATTGCAAGAACGATTCCCAAGAAGCCTGGTTGAGTCTGTGGAAATAATCAAAATTACTTTTATAAGCCACTGCATTTTGTTTCATATACAATATGCGTCCATTGGCATCTATTAGCCAAATGAAACAGGCCAGTGCAATGATGATCATGCGCACTTTTTTAGATAGCAACTGCGATTGATATACCTTGCTCATAGCAACCACTACCAACAAAGTAGCTACATAATAAAAATACCAACTAAACCTACCTAAGCTTCTAAATTGTTTTAAGAAGGGTGCATAATGAAATAAACGATCCATACCAATCGTCAAATGCAAGCCCATAGCAAAGAGCAATAAGAGCACTGCGCTAATAAAAAATACGGCTTCTATAGTACGAAGGAAAGGATACTTTTTATGGATTAGTATTTGGAAGACATAATAAAAAGCTATAATCAGCAAACTACTAATGGGAATAATGCCCAAATAACACAAACCTTCAGTAACATCATTAACATTGGCAATAAAACCTTTGTCTTGAAAAAAATCGATGATTGTTGAAAATGGATCGGCAATGAAATCAATAAAATTAGTTTTATAGGTTAGATGCCCTCCAGGATTTGTAGGTCGATCTAAAATGGGATCTGTGAAATATAAAAAGACTTTCACTAGCCCTAATATGAATACGGGAATAGCATTAATAGCTACTAGTATTCGAATTTTATTTTCCTTTACTAAACAATAATATACCAATGTAAAAGATAGGCTCATGAGCAATAAAAGCCCAGCAAAATAAAGATGTAAAAAACTAGCCGTAAAATTCAAAAGCAGTAAATAAAGGAGATACTGTTTCTTTTCTGTCTTACTAAACTTCAAAATAAAATAAAGCCACATAGGTATAATATGCGCGAAGCTTAAACCATAGTGTGCTTGCGTTCGTAATAATTGTGGAGAAAGCAATACAATTAATAACGACGTAATGGTGCTTAGCCATTTTGGAACTTTATATTCGTTTAGAAATAGAAAACAGTAATAACTTGCAAGAAAATAAGAAAGGGCTATACTTTCAAAAAAAACAAAATTGACGAAGCCTATGCCCAAATTAAAATGATGTACTAAAAAGGAAAGGGGCACCGACAAGAGCGGTTCGTTGTCGGTATAGATAACATGATCTCCAAATGGATAATGCATACCGGTATAATGAAACCCATAACCATGCATAGCATGATTTAAAAAACAGTAATAATTTTTAAGTCCATCCCCGCCAAGGGTTATTACACTACTATTGAAATGAACGATATAATCAAAAAAAACATAGCCAATTACAAGAAGTAAAATGGCTATGTAACTAATATTCGTTTTTTTTAAAAACATGTTCAAAACTTTATAGTCGAAAGGGAGATGGTTTTCTACCATTCCATATTTGGATACGCTCTTTGCAAATACTGCATTTCGGCAAGCATATATCCTAAATGCTCGGTATGCACCCCATTCTTGCCACCTGTTTGCATCCAAGCGGCAGTTGGCATTTGCAAACCTGCTTCATTTACAATAGCTTCGATTTGCTGCTGATAAGCTTGCTGTAAACTACTTACATCTACACCTATGTTTGCTTGCATTGCTGCTTGTTCTATTGCATTCATAGCAAATAATTCACCTGTATATTCCCAACGTGCTTGTAAGGCTTGCTGCATTTTTTCTTTACTAATATCGGTGCCGTCGCCTAGACGGATAACCCATTCGCTAGCCCATTTAATATGATATTGTACTTCTTTCAACGATTTTTCTGCAATTGCAGCTAAAGTACTATCCGTACTTTTTTGAAGGGCTGTAAATAATAAATATTGGAATCGATCGAAAAAGAAAGAGCGTGCTACCGTATAAGCCCAGTCACCATTTTCCTGCTCTACTAATAAACAATTTCTAAAATCCCATGCATCTCGGAGATACGCTAAATCATCTTCCGTAATAGTATGTTGATTATTAATTTTCTCTTGCAATAATGGTGCATTAAATAAATGCGCTTTATCTGCTGCTGGCATATTATTGATGATAAGCGCAGCATATTGATATAAAGATCGTGCTTGCCCAATCTGATCTAAAGAAATATTTGTTAAGGCAATATCTTGTTCCAAGATAGGCCCTTTGCCGCACCATGCTGCTAATCGCTGTCCCATAATAAGCACATTATCGGCTAACTGCAGGGTGTATTTTAAAGTTGTTATAGAGCTCATAGCTATATCTTAAAACCTACATGTGCTTAAGCTCATCAGGCAAATTATAAAAAGTGGGATGTCTGTAGATTTTATCTTGAGCTGGGTCAAAGAAAGCAGCTGCTTCTTCTGGATTAGAGGCATGTATATGATTACTTTCTACCACCCAAATGCTTATTCCTTCCATACGACGCGTATATACATCGCGTGCATTTTCTATAGCCATTTGCGCATCTGCAGCATGCAAACTTCCTGCATGTTTATGATCTAAACCTGCTTTACTTCTAATGAAAACCTCCCACAAAGGCCATTCCTTATTTTCGTTGCTCATATAAATAAATTTAAGCTGCTTTTTTTGTTTTTCTTTTTTCTGCATAAGCACTGGCTGCTTCGCGCACCCATGCGCCATCTTCCCATGCTTTTACACGAGTAGCTAGGCGTTCTTTATTGCAAGGGCCATTACCTTTTACTACATTCCAAAATTCGTCCCAATTCAATTCGCTAGAATCATAATGTCCTCGTTCTTCGTTCCATTTTATGTTGGCATCTGGCAATTCTAATCCTAATATTCTTATCTGCTCTACGGTAACATCTATAAAACGCTGACGTAATTCGTCGTTGGTAAAGCGTTTAATTCTCCATTCCATACTTTTTGCCGTGTTTGGACTTACCGCATCTAGCGGACCAAACATCATAAGTGCTGGAGCCCACCAACGATTTAAGGCATCTTGTGCCATTTGCTTTTGTACAGGGGTACCCTTAGCAAGAGATAGCATAATTTCATATCCTTGACGTTGATGAAAACTTTCTTCTTTGCATACGCGTACCATGGCTCTAGCATAAGGACCATAAGAGGTTCTGCACAAAGGCACTTGATTCATAATCGCCGCACCATCTACCAACCAACCAATAGCACCCATATCAGCCCAAGTGATAGTAGGGTAATTAAATATAGATGAATATTTAGCTGCACCTGTATGAAGTTGATGCAACATTTGATCGCGCGTAATGCCCAATGTTTCGGCAGCGCTGTATAAATATAATCCATGTCCGCCTTCATCTTGCACTTTAGCCAACAGTACTGCTTTTCTTCTCAAGGATGGCGCACGGGTAATCCAGTTCGCTTCTGGCAACATGCCCACAATTTCGCTGTGTGCATGCTGTGAAATTTGACGAATCAATGTTTTTCTATACTCATCAGGCATATAATCCTGAGGCTCGATCATAATTTCTTCATCTATTTTCTTTTGAAAAGATGCTTCAAAGGATACTTGTGTCATAGTGTTATTTATTAATACAAATATAAGTTAGTATTTGCTAATGGTAAATTGATTTTTATCACGATTTGAACTAAAACAGCTCATAAAGCCTCTTTGTTGAATTAATTAGCAAAAATAAAGCGTAAGGTTACACCGCCCGTTGTGGTAGTCATTGGGAATGAATTAGATACATACGGAATCGTTTGTCTTCTATCATAGAAGAAGCGAAGGGTAATTTTATCACTTACTATATAATCTGCAGAAGGCGAAATCGAAATTACTTGTTGTCCTCTGCTGATCACCGATAAATTTTGTGCTATAAAGGTATTGGTGGTTTTATCATCGCGCAAACCGATATCTAATTTTAAATTCAGATCATTTTTAAGTTTTTTAACCCCTGCGATTTTAAACGGCAATACTACCCCTTTTACACGCCAGCCGGCACCAAAAACAAACTCAGCACTTTTCACCTCACTTACTTGATAATCGATCAAACTTAAGCTAGAGGTTCTAGACTTTTTAAACTCTATGTGAAAGGTCATTTTGTTTTTCAAGGCTACGTCTACTCCCAACAAAGGATTGAATTGCTCATTGATGGTAATATTTGGCACTTGATAAAAAGGCACTAAATTATTGGAATTAGAATCTATGAACGAAGGGAAGCCAATAGACAAGGCATCTCTGTAGAATAAAGAAGATACAAAGCCATTCATGGAGAGTGTACCGGTATAAGCATGATTGACTACCACATTGGTAAAGATTTCTTTCAATTTAGGTAGTTTTGCCAAGCCCGTGTAAGAAAGTTTCCAATTGGGTAAAGGTATAAAATACTTAAATGGATTGGCTTTTATCTGATCTACTTCATTATTCATTAATGGAATATCTTTTGCCGTTTTGCCGCTATAAGCTGCTATGAAAGACGGTATTAAAACGGACTGCGAAAACTTCGTATATCCTTTACTATAAGCAGGGTTGGTAGGGTCGGGCAAGCCAGCAATATAAGGATTATTTGCCCCTAAACGATTAGACACTGTAGCCGTATTGGCAATGAATGTATTGAACAGTTCAGAATTAGCTCCGCCATCTTTAAACATGGATTTTACCCCAATGTAGCTCATCGTAAACGAACCGGTTTCGTATGGGTTGTTATGATCAAATACGCCATCATTATTGACGTCTTTAAATAATTCGCTATGCGATTTTGAAAAGTTTTTTGTTAATGACAAATCAACCCTTAAATCAGCAATAGGCTCTAAGGTTCCTGTAATCGATAAGTTTTGAGAAAAGGTTTGCCTAAGTTGCCCATTAAACAAGGTGTCTTTGCTTAAGCGACCTAAGTTGGCCTGTTGCTCAAACCATGAATTATTGGGTTGTCCGCCAAAAACATAATTTAAACCAGGCTGCATCGACTGCGGATTTAAGCCCAGTACTACAGCACTATCTATAAAGCCAGGTAAAATAGTACCCCCTGTTTCGGTATAATTGAGGGTTGCTCTTTTTATCATAGTGAGCAATTTCCCAAAAAATCTTCTAACACCCGTAATGCTAGTTTGTGTTTGTCGTTTCTGCAAACGGGCTAGTTTTTTCTCAAGTTTAATTTTTTGTTTTTCTGCTTTTATTAGAGCTAATTGTTGCTTACGCATTATAGATTTCAAAGAGTCTAATTGCTTATTACTATACTTCGCTATTTGCATTGGCGTAAGCTCTACACCGTTAATAATGATTTTATTTTTTTGTTGCTCCAGTAGTTTTTTATTTTCTTCTGCTATTTGCAATTTAGTTTTTTGATCTTCTTTTGAATTAGCGGTGTTGTCTTTAGAAGCACCGCCTGAAGCGCTTTCCCTAGCGCCTTTAGCTCCTTGTTTTTTATCGTCGGATGGTGCAACATCCATTACATCAAAAGGATTATTTTTACTAATCAGATTTTTAACCGAATTAGGTAGTTTAGTAGTTGCATCTGTTCTTACAGGCTGAGAAAGCATACGCATCCATCTCGATTTATTATAAAGCTGCGTAAAATTCATCTCACCATTTATCTGAATATTTTGTGTATTGGCAATTGTATTACCCAAACTAGCAGCTATTCTCGACGCGGCCGTCCAATTATAAGTAGTACCATAGGTCAATCGTAAACTTGTCCAATCGGTAAGCGGAAATTTATTGAGGGGCACATTATAGCTTGCATTGGCGCTTTGTGTGTACAAGGTATTCCTACCACCAGTTTGTAATAACTGCAATAAGGTATCTTGTTTTTCTTTTGTATCTATTCTGCCAAAAGGTTCATCTATTCGAGAATTATTATTTGCATTTAAATCAAACGAAAGTGAATTGGTTAATTGCCAACGTATCGTATAGGTTCTATTCCAAATAAAGTTTTTGAAATAGGTAGGATCTAATGGATAGGCAGCATCGCCAATTGTTCTCATTTGTGTTTCATTAAACACCCTATTTAAATCGGTTCTAAAAGTTAACGTAGAAGGAACTAAATTTAGATTCACGTCTCTTATTAATGCCCACCATTTAGATCTTGATTTGATTAATTTTTTAAACGGCTCAATTGGTTTTGACTTGATACTATAGGTGTATCCAATTCCTAATTTCTGCTGGGTAATTTCATCACTTGCTATAAGAGAATTTCTTTTAAATTGCTTGTTGTAGGAATACGAAAAGTCGAAATTCTTTATACTCAAAGGCGAAACAAATTTTCTTTGTTTCTCCTGATTACCCATTATCCTAACGTTAGTAAAATTGAAACTCAAAATACTAGAAAAATCTTGTGCTGCTTTTTTTATACTATCGCGTTGCTCTGAAGAGGTTGCTCTGTTTAACTTATCTGCAAACTTCACATCTAAATCATAAGGATCGAAAATAGGATTGCTAATTGTAGAGGAATAGCCCACATAAAAAGGCAATTGCACGCCCCATTGTTTTGGTAAAAGTCGACCTAAACTTAAGTTTGTAGATGCATCATACTGATAAAAATTATCTCTAAATCGTTGATTTAGTTTTTGATCGATATTACCATAACCACTTGTATGCATGCTGCCACTTGCACGTACACTTCCCAAATCAGCTAATTGAATATTCACTTTGCCAGAAGCAGCATAACCCGGCTCTTGATTCATTCCGGTCATGCGCATCTCATTAAACCAAACTTCTACACACTTCGAAAGCCCATCATCATTTGGCGTAGCACTCGTTTTCTTTGGATTTAAAATGCCTAACATGATAGTTTTTGCTTCTCCCACATTTGGATTACCAACTACTACAATGGTATTGCCTTTAGCATCGATCGATTGGTAAGGAATATAGCTTGGTAGTCCCGCATTATTACGCGCTGTTTTAGCAGCAACCAACTGATCTAATAGTAACTCTAATTTATTCTTATCTGGCCACACTTGATAAGGATCTGCTGTGTTATTAGGAGTAACCGCTAAAGGAATTTGATATTCATAATAATTGTTGGTAAAATCGCTACCTATACGAATAGCTGCACATACATCGCCATCTTTTAGAGGCGCCTGCCCTAAACGAGATTCAGCATGAATAAACATTTTCATAGTAGAAAACTGACGCATATCAATACCTACTTCTTTATATACCGCTCTCGCATCGCCATCTTTCAAACCACATACTTGAAGGGACAAAGACTGCTCGTTTAATTGAATATTTTGGCCGTTTGATACTGCACTTTGTTGACGGATAATACCTGGAGGCATTACATAATTAACAGGAGCACGTTGTCCGTTTTCTTCTAAACTAACAGAAGTGATAGCAAATTCGGTTGTTTTTTTATCCGCTTCTGGAATGTTTTCACCTGGAGATTGTAATGAAAAAAGATACTGACGCCATTGATTCCTTCCGAGTTCTAATCTTGCTAAACGAAGCACAACACTATCTTCAAAACCATTTAAATACAAACGCATAAAGCGAATAGATCTAAAGTCGGCTATGTTACCAATCTTTTGTTGATACTCGCGAATAGGTATTTTAAATTGATACCAGGTTTCGGGTTCTGTATTACCATTTGGTAATTTTACATTACTAACTTGTTTATTTACTATAAAGTTGGTACCTACTTGCATGTTAGGTTGCACATCTATACGATATTGGAAGTAATCTTCGGATTCACTTAGGGCATTATCGCGATTGATATCTTCTGTTTCTGGCAATGTGGTTGCGGCATTAGACACCGCTGCATTTGCTGCAGGAATTGGCGAATTACCTTGCGGATTATTAAAGTATTTATAGCGCGAAATTACACTGACTGTACTCTGATCAAATACGGCATCTCTAAAGTGTTTAAAATTATCGGTTGCCGGATCGGCAAGGGCATCTAAATATACTTTGGAACTCGTTCCAAAACTTGCTGCTAAGCGATCTAAATAAACTTTAAAAAATTGCTGTTCCTCTTCATCCGTTAATCCATCATAGCCCACATCTTGCACCGATCTTGCACTTGGATCATTATCAAAGGAGCGGGTGATTTGTTGTTGAAACCTCGGAATATAACCCCAAATACTCTGATCTAATTGAGCTGGATTTTTGGGTGCTGCAATTCCATTTTCAAAAAACTTTCTGGAGTCTTTCATCACATCCTCTGATACATTGCCTAAGTTGATATACATCGAACCATTGGATGAAGGATTATTGTTATTGATAAACGGATCTAACATCCAAAACTCTATAAATTCTACATTAGATGCTTCAAAATCACTATATTCGATAGGCCTCATAATACCGCCCCATCTAGCTTGTGGATCTTTTAAGGAACCATCGGTATTTACATTTTGATCATCGAAATTATACGGTCCTCGTTGTTTGGGATAAAAACCAAGATCTAAAGTAGTGAGTGCATTTTGCAAGGTGGTATACGATCTTTGTGGGAACACGTCTTGCAATTGTACTAAGCGAATATAATGTTGATTAATATCTTTTTTTACATTCGTAGTGGTACCTCCAAAACTCGGATCTACTAATTGTGGCTCAATAAAATACCATGCAAATCGCGCTCTGTTTTTTCCTATGCTGAGTTTATTATTATCTGCAGCCTCCGGAAATAAAACACTGCCATACTTGTTTAGCGCATTAAGTGGTGTAGATGCTAATGACCATGACAACATGGGCGATTTTAAATCATAACTACTTCTTGTTCCTTCAAAATCATCTATGTATACCGCACCTTCAGGATCGGCACCGGTATTTATTAATTTAGAAGAACCCGGAAATATACCCGCTCCTTCTGCCGAAAACGATAGGAAAGAAGGTGTGGTTGTAGCATAAATAGGTAATTTATCTAATAGTCGGGTGATGAATTTAGATTCGGATTGGTAGTTGACATCAACACCTAAAACAGTATTTCTTATAGGATCCTCATTAATAATTGTTTTTTGTGTAAATGGACGTTCGGTTAATTTCATAACCGTAGAACCAATATTGAATTTGTCATTCAAATAATAATCCAAACGAATACCCATTAAATTTTGTTGCTGAAATCCGAAAGTAGCATTATCTTCATATTGAATATTGATAGGAATACCCGAACTTAAAATACCTGTATTGGTAATTTTAATTCTACCCAAACCATAATCCATTTGAAAATCTATATTCTCTAATAATCGCTGTCCGCCTGCCGTTACCGATACCGATCCTTGAGGAATATTAAATCCACCCAAGAAAATTTCTGATGATGAAGCAGATTTGTATGTGCCCCTCATTACATATCTATTGTTTTGCTGAAACTGGCGGGCTATAGTTTTAGTGGAATCATATAAAATCTGATATAGATATTTGCGCTGCAATTGTGGGTCATTGGCAACAGCTGGAAGCAGATCGGATCCAAAGGGTTCTAGTACCGGGAAAATTAATTTTCCTTGTTGAGTATTGATCGTAAGCCCTTCTATAAAATCGAATACTCCATCTGGAGCTGGATCATTTTGGGGATTTAATCGATCGAGATTTAAAACACTAATTAAGGGAACTCCTGCTTTTACGCCTTCAGGTAAATATCTTTTTTCTCCTCCACCTGGATCTTGAAATAAAACATTTAATCTAAAATCTTCTTTTGAAATCCCATATCCGCCTAAAGCATAAATGTTTTTCATCATTAAATTCCAAATCGGCAATCGTGGTCTTGCAGAAGTTCCTTTCAACAACTTCATATACATCACCTTGGTATTGGTAGAATCGGGAGGTAGATCTTCAGCAAATTCACCTACTTGAAAAACCTGACCATTATACGTATAACGATAAGACACCGCCAATATATCATCTGGATTTAATTGGGTATTTAAAGAAATGTAACCAAGCTGAGTATTAAACGAATACTCACTTGTAGCTAATTTTCTAGCTGTAGTGCGTTCAAAATCTAATCCTTGTTGAAAACCCAATGCTAAGGCTGCACTTGTTGCATTGCTTTGTAATCGTGCATTACTTGTTTGCATGATCATATCATACAACGTATTAGCTCTATTGTCTGGGTAAGTTGGTTTTGCAGCATTAGTCAAGCTGGCATTATAAGGCTTTTGTTCTCCTAAATCCATGAATGCCAATATATCGCGCACACCTTCTACAGCACCGGTTCGATTGGTAACCCAAACTTCAATTTTATTAATGGTAACTAGGGAATTAATTAATGGAAAATTTTTTAAGCTCGTATTATATTGTTCTTTGAAATATTGGCCTAGTAAAAAATGTCGATTCTCTTCATAATCATCTGCTTTAGCCGAAAAAGTTTGAGCTTGTCCTCCACCTTGTATGGTTAAACTTTGCTTTTTAGATTTTTGCTGAGACACTACGCCTGTTACCCACAGCTTTCCAAATTGCAATTGGGTTTTTAATCCAAATAGGGATTGTACACCTTTAATCAAATTGCTTTTTAAGGGGAAACTAATATTGCCGGCTTCAATCTTTTTTATTATTTCATCGTCTTTGCCGGTATAATCTAATTTTTGTACGTTTTGAAAATCAAAGGTTGCTTTGGTATTATTGCTGATATTGAATTTCATTTTGTCGCCAATGGCTGCAATAAAATTCACATTCATTTGCATGTCAAAATCAAAGATGCCATATTTTTGAGCGCGTTGAGTAAGTGCCGGGTTTTTAATATTTTGCCAGTTACCCCCAAACTTTACATCTACATTTCCTTGAGGCCTAACGGAAATAGAACTGCCCCCAAAAATGCGATCAAATATCCCATCTTTATACATAACGGGCAATTGCGGTTTCTTTTCAAATAATGCCAAGGCATCTAATCTTCTTCTCCAATATGCTTGCTCATCTTGCTTGGATTTGTATTTTAAATATTCTTCTCTAGTAAGATAGGTAGGTGTTCTAAAATAGCGACTACCAATTTTCTCAATAAAATAATAATGACCATCAACGGGATCATATTCTATTTGTTTGGAGAGATTAGCAGGATCATTTAAATCAACACTGGGTGTTTTTTTTCCTGTTAATGGATCGCCATTGCTATCATCAATTCTAAATTTTAATGCTCGTGTAGTTTCTTTTTGTGTACTATCTTTTTCTGCAGCTAAAACTGAATGATTTTGATACAGCAAGAAAAGGATTGTTGATACAACAATCCATTTACTACTATTTTTATTTTTTTTAGTCGTTCTTCCCGACATTAAGCACTTCATGTTTGAATCCTAAATTAATCTTAACGCTTGTTTTATTATTTCTTCAATGGTAAGCGATGCTATTCCTTCAATTTTATTTAATGCATTTTCAGCGGCCACTTTGTTTATCCCTAAATTCACTAATGCTATTAACGCATCTTGCTCAATAGTATTGTGCATTTTGGTCGTATTTATAGCAGAATTTTTATCGACTTGTAATTTACCCTTCAGTTCTAAAATAATACGTTGGGCTGTTTTAGAGCCAATGCCTTTTACTCGCTCTAGCGTTTTAGCATCTTCTGTAGCAACTGCTCTCTCTAGCTCTTCTGGAGTTAATGAAGATAAAATGATTCGGGCCGTAGCAGCTCCTACTCCATTGATATTCAATAGCTGACGAAACGTTTGTCGCTCTTGCTCATCTGCAAAACCATATAATACCCAAGCATCTTCACGTATTTGCAAATGCATCCAAAGGAGGCAGGTATCTAAATGCTGGATTTTAGAAAAGGTCTGAAGGGTAATATGAATTTCATATCCCACACCCCCAGCTTGCAAATGCAACATAGAGGGTGATTTGTAAACTAAATTTCCTTCAAGAAAGGCAAACATATATCATCAATTTATTACCCGCAATTTACACCAAATAGTTGATTCTATTGCAAAAAAATGCGACAAGAGCATCTTGTCGCATACGTTAAAATGTGCTTTTGATGAGTTTTACCACCACTGATTCCATCTACTCGATAAACGATAAATAAAAGTGACCGCTATAGTTGAATAGCCATCTTTATTTGCACTATTCCCTCTCTTATCGCCCGCATTGTGTTGGTAGTTTGGAATAAGTACCCAAGATTTATCATAAATATCGGCTGCAATTGCTGCTTTTTCTGGACTTAAACTCGCTGCAAATACTTGAGGATTTACATATTTATCGCTTACATCATCCAATAAATCAGTCATCGTCATTCTATAAATATATTCCATACCTAAAGAAACTTTCTGATTTAAATCCCATCGCATACCAAAGCCCATAGGAATGGCTACTTGCCAAAGGCTTGGCAAAGCGGCACTGGTGGCGCCTGTAGTACTTAAGCCAACACCTTCGGTGTGTAAATCTATTAAATCTACCCATTGCTCTCTTCTTGTAGCTCTATTTACATACAATCCTTGCGGTTTGTAGTGAAACACACCAATTCCTCCTGTAACATAAGGCTGCATTCTTTTTCTTGATCTGTTCGATTCTGTATTCATTCTAAAAGGAGTAAACTCAAACATGATATTTCCTTCCCATATATTAGTTCGAACATTTAAGTTTCTATAATAACGCTGAGCTGCATCTTCTTCTAAACTAGTAGCTTTTTTAGCTAAATCTTCATTGAAATTATCAGATGCGTATAATTTACCATAATTAACCCCAAAACGAAGAGAAAAAGCAGGCACAAAAGTATAGCGAAATAATAAACCTCCCATGAAGGTTAAATTCTTCTTATAATTAGAATTCATGTAATGGTCCATTGGACTTGCAGTACCAATATCACCCCACAGATCAGACAAGCCAACAGTTGTTCCTAAAGAAAAACCAGGTGCTTCAGAGTAATAATCTTCAATTTGTGCTTGCACAACTGAGCTACTTATGATAAATAAACTAAATAATAATACTAGTTTTTTATTTATTCTTTGCATGAGCAAATTATTTTTAAAACTACAAGTTATCATTTTTTACGGTAATTATTATAGGATTAGGAAAAAAATTTAAGCGCCTTTAAAGCTCGCTTTTCTCTTTTCTATAAAAGCACTGATGCCTTCTTTTTTATCTTCGGTATCAAAACAAGCGCCAAACAAATCAATTTCTTGTTGCAAACCATCTTTAGCACCAATAGCCGCTTGATTTACTAAATGAATAATATGCTGAATAGCAAGAGGTGCTTTGGTGCAAATTTTAGTCAAAATATGATTTGCTAAAGACAATAATTCCTCTTTGGGTACTACATGATTAACCAAACCCAATTGCAACGCTTCACTTGCCGTTATCATATCGGCAGTCATTAATAATTCCATGGCTTTACCTTTGCCTATAAGTTGGGTGAGGCGTTGTGTGCCTCCATAACCTGGAATCAATCCTAAATTAACTTCGGGCTGACCAAATTTTGCGTTTTCACTGGCAATTCTAAAATGGCAAGCCATTGCTAATTCGCAACCTCCACCTAAGGCAAATCCATTAACTACTGCAATAATTGGTTTTGGAAATTGCTCTATTTTATTGAATACTAATTCGGCACCAACAGTTGCTAAGGCCTTTCCTCCTGCCGCTTGCAATGCTGTAAATTCGGTAATATCTGCTCCCGCTACAAAAGCTTTTTCTCCCGCACCCGTAATGATAAGCGCTTGCACTGCAGTATCTATAAGTGCCGCATCTAATGCAGCACCCAATTCTTGAATGACGTCTTTATTGAGCGCATTCATTTTGTCGGGACGATTAATAGTGATGGTACAAATCCCTTGTTCGGTATGTGTTAAAATAGTTTGATACATAAATAGTTTTTTAAAATAAATCTGCTCGGTGTGTAGCTACCCATTCTTGGATATAGTTGGCAATGCTTGCGGTGCTCGTGCCTGGAGCAAAAAGCTGACCAACACCCATAGCTGCTAGTGTATTCATATCCGCATCTGGGATGATGCCACCGCCCGTCAATAATACATTGCTTAAGTTCTTAGCCTTCATCTCTTCTACAATTTTCGGAAACACGGTCATGTGTGCGCCACTTAAGATACTGACGCCAATAGCATCTACATCTTCTTGTAAGGCAGCATTAACAACCATCTCTGGAGTTTGACGCAAACCTGTATAGATAACTTCCATGCCCGCATCGCGCAAAGCAGCAGCAATTACTTTTGCTCCACGATCGTGCCCATCTAATCCAACTTTAGCTACTAATACCCGTATTGGTCTTGTTTTCGAATTCATAGAATTAGTAATTTTTCAAGGGTAAAAATACAATTTTAAACTGATTTTCAAGCTATTCGCTTAGTGCTTGGGCACAATTGCCTTTGGCATAAAAAAACGTGCATAGTTTTTTCTATGCACGTTATTAAATTTTGGATTATACTACTTTACAAAATTTGCCCATTGTGCCTTTTTAGCTTTGATCCAATCTTTCAATTGGAAACTCAATAAACACATTACAGGCACTAAAATTAAGGTTAGGAAGGTTGCAAAAGACAAACCATAAATCATAGTCCATGCTAATGGTCCCCAGAAAGCAACGCTGTCGCCACCAAAATAAATATGTGGATTCCACTCACTTAATAAGGTTGCAAAATCAATATTCATACCTACAGCCAACGGAATTAAACCTAAAATAGCTGCAGTTGCGGTAAGCAATACCGGTGTCATACGGGTTCTTCCTGCTTCTAGTATAGCGGCTCTTGGCTCCATGCCTTCGTGTAATTTACTATCCATAAACTCAACTAACAAGATACCATTACGCACCACTATACCCGCTAAGGCTACAATACCAATACCACTCATAACTATAGAAATATCTGTTTTGAACAAACCACAGCCCAACATTACCCCAAATACACTGAAAATAATTTCTGTCATAATAATAATGGTTCTACTGAAAGAGTTGAACTGCATTACTAAAATTAAGAAAATTAATGCCACAGCAATAAACATAGCATTACCTAAGAAACCCATCGTTTCTGCTTGCTCTTCTTGTTGCCCGCCCATTTTCAACTGCACGCCACTTGGGGCATTAAAATCTTTAATAGCTTCTGTTACCGATGCTACTACTTCATTTTCATTGAAGCCGGTAAGTACATTGGAGGACAAAGAAATAATTCGTTTCTGGTTTTTACGTTTGATACCACCATAGGTAGTTGCATAGTCGATGGTTGCAAAGGAGCTAATAGGAATTGTTCTTACAATACCCGTAGCCATATCTCTATACGTAATTGGCATATTGCGCACCGCATCAATATTATCGCGTTGCTCTTTTGCTAAGCGCAACGTAATTGGATAATCTTCGTTGGCATCTCTAAAACGAGATACTTCTTTACCAAATACAGCGGTTCTTAATCCCATAGCCACCTGATAGGTATTCATACCTTCTGCATTCATGCGTTGACGATCTAAATCAAACACAATTTCTGGATTGCTCGATTGGAAATCGCTACGTAATTCTTCAACACCAGGAATTTGTTTCAATTTCAATTCGCGTTTCAAACGATCAGCTGTATGCACTAAGGAGTCTAAATTATCGCCACTAATTTCTATCACAACAGGTTTAGGCAATGGCGGACCACCCTGTTCTTTGTCAACCGTAATTTCTGCACCTGGCACACCTTTAACTGCTTCTCTTATCTTCATCAAACAATCATTGGTATTGCCACCTTCGCGCTCTGCAAAAGGCACATAGGCAACGGTAATTTTACCTTTATTAGGAAACTCACCTACCTCTCCACTATTAGGATCTACAGCACCTACCGTTACGTTGGAGATAATAGATTTGACCATAACATTTTTCTTATTCTTCGCCGGATCCATATCTAAAGCCTTGTATACTTTAGTTTCTATTGTTTTCAATACTTCATTGGTATAGGCTTGATCGGTACCTACAGGCATATTTAAATAGACATAGGTAAAGTTGGGTTGTCCGCTTGGAAAGAAAACCACATTTGGTTTTCTTATAGCTACCACTACAATAGATAAAATACAAATTAAACCCGCAATACCTAAGACTTTAAATGGATGATTCAAGGATCGATTTAAAATGCTAGTATACCAATTTTGGAAGGCTGGCCAAGTTTTATTTTGAAACGAGTGAATCCATTTTTCTAAAACAAATTTCTCTAGTAAAACAAAACCGTATAGCAATAATATAAAGTTGCCAAACGACCATGAACGGGTGATGTAGCTTAATAAAATTATTGTTGCTGCTATCACCATTATAATTTTGTCTTTCTTCGAAAACAAGCGTACACCCGTATCATTAGGGCTGTGCGGTTTCATGAAATCAACGGCAAAAACAGGATTGATGATATATGCAACAAATAATGATGCTAATAGGGTGATGATTAATGTAATTGGCAAATAGAACATAAACTGACCAATTACACCACTCCAAAATGCTAATGGAATAAATGGAATCAAGGTGGTTAGGGTACCAGACAATACCGGTAAAAACACTTCACCCGTTGCTAGTTTAGCTGCTTTTTTAATAGGCATTTTGCCATTATCAAATATACGATGCGTATTTTCTATAACCACTATGGCATCGTCTACAACAATACCAAGGGCTAATAAGAAAGAGAACAACACGATCATATTTAAAGTAAATCCAATTGTTGGCATCACTAAAAATGCAATCGCACACGATAAAGGCACCGACATCGCAACAAACAACGCATTGGATACACCCATAAAGAACATTAAAATAAATGTCACTAAAATAAATCCAATGATAATTGTGTTGACTAAATCATGTAAGGTATTTCTTGTTGTTTCCGATTGATCGCCGGTAACTACTACCGATAAGTCAATAGGTAATTCTTGCGCTTGCATATCTTCTAGCAAGGCATTTATTTTATCTGAAGCATTGATCAAATTCTGTCCGCTGGCTTTAATGATATTTAAGGTAATTACATTTTTGCCATATAAGCGGGCATAACTTTTTTGTTCTTGAAAGGCATCTTTAATTTCTGCTATATCTCGGAGATACACCGCTTTACCAAATGCATTTTTTACAATAATTTGTTGAATTTGATCTACTGATTTAAACTCATTTTTGATACTTAAAATGCGCTTTTGATTATTCATACTCACCTGTCCGGGTGTTGCAGATAAATTCTCTGAGGCTACACCACGTTCAATATCATCAAAACCGATACCCGCAGCTTGCATTTTATAGAGATCTACATTGATTTGGATTTCTCGCTCTAAAGCCCCAACAACATCAACACGTTTTATTTCTTTAAGCGCTTCAACTTTATCTTTAATTTTATCGGCGTATTTTTTTAATTTATTTAGGTCATAATTACCCGATAAATTGACATATAAAATAGGTAATTCCGATAAGTCGATATCTTTTACTTCAGGTTCATTAGGTAAGTTCTTCGGCAAATCTTTTTTCGCTTTATCTACCGCATCTTTAACGTCACGCTTAGCTTTGTCGACCTTCACATCCGTATTGAACTCTACAATCACTACCGAATAATCTTGAAACGAATTGCTCGTAACTTTTTTTACACCCGTTAGATTTTTTACCTGCTTTTCTATTTGCTTAGATACCAAATTCTCCATGTTTTCTGGAGATGTACCGGGATAAATTGTTTGAACAATAATTTGTGGCAATTTAATCTCCGGAAATTGCTCTTTCGGCAAATTCAAATAAGCCGATAAGCCCGCCAAAGTAATAATGATGGTGAAAATATATATCGCTGTTCTATTATCAATAGACCAACTTGAAGGTTTAAACTCTTTAAATAGTTCTTTCATAAATTTCTTTTTTATTTAATTGTTACTGGAGCACCATTATCTAATTCAGAAAACCCTTCTACAATTACCTTGTCGCCAGATTTTAATCCTTCTAATACTTCAACTTTGCCATTGTATAAATTACCTAATTTCACCATTACCGCTTTTGCTTTATTATTTTCTTCTATGTATATCAAATCGCCATCTGCAGTTTTTTGTACAATTGAAATTGGAATCACTAAAGCACTAGCGTTTTTGTAATTAGTAATTTGCATTTTGCAAGACATATTAGGATGCAATAATTTATTATGAGGCATGCTCACTTCTACATGAAAGGTTCTTGAAGCATTATCCACCGCTTGAGATACATAGCTTAATTTAGTGCTAATACTATCATGAATATCTGGCAATACTAATAAAACAGGGTTGCCCGTTTTCACTTTACCTAAATAATTTTCACCAAGATTAGCTTCCACTTTCAATTTATCAAAGCTTACTACACGGATACCTGTTTGTGCAGGACCGCCACCAGGCTGTGCTACATCGCCTACTTTAATTGTTACTGCGTCTACAGTACCTGTAATTGGTGCTTTGATTTTGTACATATTCAATTGCGCTTGTAGTGCATTTTTTTGTCTAGACGCACTTTCATATTGCGCTTTTGTTTCTAATAATTTAATCTCAGAACCAATATTTTGCGCATACAATTTTTGTAAACGATCATAGGCAGAACGGGCAAATGAAAGTGTAGCTTCAACAGATTCAATTTGTTGCTCTAGTGCGCTAGCATCTAAAGTGGCTAAAACTTGTCCGCTACTAACATGTTGTCCAGGTTTTACAAAAATTCGGGTAACAGTACCGGGCGCTTGAGGCGACGCCAATACATTTTGTTCGCCCGTTACTTGAGCTTGAATATCAATATTGGCAACAAAAGCTGAAGCTGAAATTACGGCTACCGATACATCCGTTGATTTTCTTACTTTTTTGCTTGTTTCTTTAGATTCCAAATCTTTGATTTGTGCATCTAGTGCCGCTCTTTCTGCTTTGAGCGTTGCCAAATTTTTTTGTTGTTCTTGTTTACATGCAAACAAGAAGGTGCTTGCTATAAATACTACGATTATTTTTTTCATACTTTATTTTTTAGAGGGGATTATTTTAATAAACCTAAAGATTTTTGTAAGTCAATTTTTGCTATAAATACATTTAATAAAGCACCATAATAATTAGACTGAGCTTCTCTAAGCGAAGATTCTGCTTGAATAACTTCTGTATTGCTTCCCACACCCGCTTCGTACTTTTTCTTAGACAAATCAAATACCGATTGTGCCAAATTCACATTGGTTTTCTGGCTTTCTAAGGCTAAAAAATTATTTTTCAAATTGGTACTTGCTTGCTCTTGTTCTAAATCGATAGCTTGCGATAAGGTTGCTAAATCATTCTTGGTTTTTTCTATAGCAAATTCTGCTTGCTTTAATTTATTTCTTCTCTGCAAGCCATCAAACAAAGGCATGCTTGCTTGTATTCCCCATAGTGAAGAAAATATATATTTACTTCCGAAAAGGTTTTTAAATTCAGAGGTAGAATAGTTATAGCCTGCATTACCAAATGCAACAATGGTAGGCATGGCAGCCCATTTGTAGCGTTTAGCATCTAATTTATTGAGATTTAATTGCGTGCTTACTAGATTATAATCTAATCGATTCTCGTATTGAAAATTTGCTTTATCAATACTTGCTGACAATTGTTTTATGCTTGCTTCATCAACTTTTTGAATAGCTAATTTTTGTTGCATAGGCATACCCATTTGAAACTTCAATAATTGCATGCTCAGCTCTACAAAATTGGTCAATTTAATTTTCTCTGTTTCAATATTATTATAGGTTACAGCCATTCTATCTACATCCAATTTTTCTACTAAGCCACTTTTATACATGGCTTCTACATCATTTTTCAATTTTTTAATATTATCTGTAGTTTGCGCTAATAATACTAATCGCTCTTGCGCAATTTGCACATTATAATAGGCTTTAGATACATCCATCCTTACTTGCTCTATGCTACGCTTCGTATTAATTTCATATAATCCTACGAGCGTTTTCCTAGCTTCTAACGCAACGGCTACGCTACCGTCAAACAAAATTTGAGATATACTACTACTAAGCGTATTACCATATTTAGGTGTAAATTCTACAGCCACAAAACCACCTGGTTGTCCAAAGAAGGCACCGGGAATAAAACTTTGTGGGATATTGCCAAATTCTTGATACTTACCATCTACAGATATCTTAGGAAATGCTAAACCTTTTACTTCATCATTTTTTGCTTTACCAATAGCCTCATCGAAACGGGCATTTTTAATGGAATTTCGATTTTTAATGGCATAATCAATACAGTCTTCGATAGCCATTTTTGTATCTTGTTGAGCATATATGGGCATTGCAGATACAAAAAGCGCAAAAGCCATCAAGAGAGATTTTAAATAAGTGGTGTTGTTCATAGTTTATGCTTGTATTTTTTTATAATTATCGTAAAGTTGTCTTCCTTTATCTGTTACTATTCCGTACATAAAATGATCTAATAGTTCTTTTTCAATAGAGAAAAAAGCATTGCTTAGATGATTGATTGCATTAGACGATTGCAATAACCATAAGGTAAATTCTAGCCTGAAGAAAGCCATTACGTCTATATTAATATCCGACCGATAAAGGCCTTCTTCAATTCCTTGTTGCAAATTTTGCTTGATGGTTTCTAAATCTTTTTCTAACAAAGTTTTTTTAAACATTAAGAATGCCTCGGTATAATATTTCTGCAACTCCAGTAAAGCAATAGGATTGATTTCTTGGTGCATTTTTTGAATATCGTTAGTAACCAACACCATAGCTTCAACTGCATTGGTAGCTTTCTTTATGTGCTGCAAACAACGCTCGAACTTAATGGTATGAAAATGGGTAACCGCTGCAACAATGATTTCTAATTTAGTTTCAAAGTGTTGATACAAGGTTTTTTTAGATACCCCTGCATGACGGGCAATATCATCCATCGTAATGGTCTTGAAACCAAAACGAGTGAATTGCTCGGCAGCAGAATTCAATATTTTATCTAAAATGCTTATTTGCATAATTGCGGCGCAAAACTACGGAAACTATTTTTAAATAAAAAGTTTCCAAATTGTTAATTATTAATAATTATGGGCATTTCTTATATTGTTTAACAAATTAATAGTAAAATTGCAGTATCGTTAACCTTAAAATCAACACATTATGAGAATTTTAAAAGAATTTAAAGACTTCGCCTTAAAAGGAAATGCTATGGATTTAGCAATAGGCGTAATTATTGGAGCAGCTTTTGGGAAAATTGTAAGCTCTTTAGTAGAAGATGTATTAATGCCTTTTATTGCCATTTTTACCGGCGGTGTTTCCTTCAAAGAACTCTATTTTGCTACCGATGGCAAACATTATGAAAGTTTAGCTAAAGCAAAAGAAGCAGGTGCTAATATCATGAGTTATGGTAATTTTATTCAGTCTATTTTAGATTTCACCATTATTGCATTTTGCATCTTCTTGATTGTCAAACTAATTATTTCTCATAAAAAGAAAGAAGAAACAAGTGCTGTTGCAGCTATTAGCTCTACAGATGCGCTCTTAACAGAAATAAGAGATGCCTTAAAAAATAAGTAAAAAAATAAGCAGAATTAGCTTAATTTTACAGCTACAATAATGATGCTTCAAAATACGATATACCAATCTTTTTGTCAATTCAAAGCAGCGCAGCAGCATGCTTTTGCTGTATTGATAGATCCTGACAAAAAAACAGCTTCACAGATTGCAGCTATTGCCCAAACCTGCGAAGATGCTCAGGTAGATTATATCTTTATTGGTGGCAGCTTATTAGTAAAAGAAACCACTCAGCTTTGCATAAACACCTTGAAATCAACTACTTCCATACCCCTAGTAATTTTCCCCGGTAGCCCTTCTCAAGTTTGTGACCAAGCCGATGCTTTGTTATATTTAAGTTTAATATCTGGAAGAAATCCTGAACTGCTGATTGGACAACATGTGCAATCAGCAGCTTTAGTTAAAGCAAGTGGTTTAGAAATCATACCTACAGGCTATATGCTCATTGATGGCGGCAATGCTACCACGGTGTCTTATATCAGCCAAACCTTACCTATCCCTCAAGACAAAGCTGATATAGCCCTTTGTACTGCTTGGGCAGGCGAAATGTTGGGATTGAAAACCATTTATATGGATGCCGGCAGTGGAGCTAAAAACCCCATTTCAGAATCCCTAATTGCAAGAGTAAGTGGCCAAATACACGTGCCCTTAATTATTGGCGGCGGTATCAAAACAGCAGAAAAAATAGAAGCTAATTGTAGGGCAGGTGCCACGATTAATGTTGTAGGTAATGCCATTGAAAAAAGCCCTGCTTTGATCATTGAAATGGCACAAGCTACCAAAGAAGCTAAAAGTTTTGCCAACTAATTTGGTAGGAATAAAAAATAGTTGTACTTTTGCAGTCCTTTATAAAAAATCATATTCAAATAAAGAAGTAAAATATATTTTATGAAACGTACTTATCAACCGCACCGCAAACGTCGTAAAACTGTTCATGGTTTTCGTAAAAGAATGCAATCTGCTAATGGACGTAAAGTTTTAGCATCTCGTAGAGCTAAAGGTCGTCATAAGCTGACTGTATCTGATGAAAAACGCTTAAAATAATAGTTGCATGACAGCTGCTCGTTGTACTTTTCAAAAATACGAACGGCTTAAAAAAGCACAAGAAATTGATACGCTTTTCCGTTTTGGAAAAGCGTTTTCTATTTTGCCCATTAAAGTACTTTATTCCATAAAAGAACAAAGTACGACTGCGGCAAGTTGCAAAGTAGCCTTTGCAGCCCCCAAAAAAATCTTTAGAAAAAGCGTAGAACGACAAGGAATTAAACGTCGTTTGAGAGAAGCCTACCGGCTGAATAAAGCCTCTTTCCTAGAAGGCTTATCCCCTACTACGAGTATTCAAATTATGTTTTTGTATGTGCAAAAACCACACACAGACAAACCCATCGATTTGAACAATATCTTCAACAAAATATTTGCTGAATTACTTCGTAAAATTAATTCACATGCGTCTAGTTCATCTTCTCAGTAAGCCTATTGAATGGGCATTAACAGGCATAATTAACATCTATAAATATGCCATTTCTCCTTGGCTAGGCAATCATTGTAGATATACACCTACCTGCAGCACTTACTGTATAGAAGCTATAAAAAAATACGGTCCCTTCAAGGGTAGCTGGTTGGGTATAAAAAGAATAGCATCTTGCAATCCCCGGGGCGGCTCTGGTTATGACCCTGTAAAATAATTATCGTTAACTTTATTTATATATTTGAACATAACTATTGGATACATGATTTACAAATTCAAAGAAGCTCATCCCATCATAGACCCTAGTGCATATGTGCATCCGCAAGCAACCGTAATAGGTAGCGTAAAAATTGGTAAAGATGTTTTTATTGGCGCACATGCTGTTTTACGAGGCGATTTTGGATCTATTATCATAGAAGATGGTTGCAATGTGCAAGAAAACTGTACTATACATATGTTTCCTGGCACTACCGTGCATCTTCATCAAAATGCTCATATAGGACATGGTGCAATTATTCATGGCGCTACTATAGGTAAAAATGTTTTGGTAGGAATGAATGCGGTAATCATGGATGATGTAAACATCGGTGAAAATAGTATAGTTGGAGCTTTAGCTTTTTTACCGGCAAACATGGACATACCTGCACGTAGTTTGCTTGTGGGAAACCCTGCCAAAATTATTAAAGAAGTAAGCGAAGAAATGATACAATGGAAATCTGCAGGAACAAGCTTATATCAATCGCTACCGGTTTTATACCATGAGCACTTGCAAGTTTGCGAACCCTTAAGCTCTGGAGAATTGGATAGTAATGCAGCATTTCCAACATATGAAATTTGGGAAAGCATTAAGCAAAAAAAAGCTGCACCGTAAGTGCAGCTTTTTTTATTTCTTAACTAAATCAGCAACAAACTTTGATACATCATTTAGTTTTTCATAGTTCAATTTGTAATGAATGAACTTGCCATCACGATCAGTAATTACAATATTAGCTCTTCTTAAAATAGCTAAATGTTGAGATGCTACAGATTGCTCTAAACGAAGTTTTACATAAATGTCTGTAACATTCATACGTTTATTCTCATCCAACAACTTTACTATTTGTTGTCTCAATTTGTGATTGATAGCTCTCAATGTCATTGCTGCACTTTTAATTGCAACAAAGTCTAACTTGGTAGATTCTTTCGTTTGATCATTAACAATAACCAACGAATTTGAAGTGGTTGTTTCCATTAACTTTAAATTAAATGATAAATAATAGTGCTTGCTTGTATGCAAATATATTAATTTTTATAAAGAAATCTAATAAGTATAACAGTAATGTTATTATTTACACTTTTACAAACACATCTTTAAGATACAAAGCCTTGTTTTCTGAGGTAGAATGAAGGATGGAAAAAAGCTGAAGATATTGATTCCATTGCTTTATACTAATACTAACGGTTTCTTTAAATACTTGAGTGCAAGTTATAACATTTAAATCAAAATTTGTGTTTGTTTGAATATATAATTTTTTAATTGTATAATTTTCAAGGGTTTGCATGAAATCGGCAAGTGATGCATGCTTACCTGCCTCCACAATTTCACCATTTTCATTGGATATTTCAAAAAATACTTCTTGCTCTCTTGCCTTTAATACGGTGCAATAAAAACCTGCTGCAGCTGCATGCTCTTGAATCCATTGGTAATTTAATAAAGTAAGTGCCGAAAAGTAATGAACAGGAATTTGTTTTGCAAAACCTAAACCTTGAGCAGTAGCAATACCTACACGTATGCCGGTATAAGATCCTGGTCCTGCACATACAGCTATCGTTGTAAGTTCATTAAAACTACAATGCTGCTCTTGCAACAAAGACGCTATCATTGAATTTATAACAGCAGCATGTTGGCGTTCTATAGTATGACATTGCACATGCAACTCGCCGTTAAAATACAAACCGAGTTGACAACTATCTTGTGTAGTATCTATAAATAAAATTGCAGACATTGTAGCGCAAATGTACGGAAGCTAATATATTTGTAGTTATGAAAAAGAAAATAATTAATACGCCAGCGGCCCCTCAACCTATTGGACCCTACAACCAAGCCATTATGGTAGATGAAACCTTGTATATTTCTGGACAGATTGCTTTAGACCCTATTACGGGCATCTTAATGACAGAAACTATAGAACAGCAAAGCCATTTAGTTATGAAAAATCTTGAGGCTATTTTAGAAGCCGCGGATATGAATTTCAATCATGTTGTCAAAACCACAATTTTTCTTATGGACATGAACGATTTTGCAAAAGTCAATGAAGTTTATGCCAGTTATTTCGAAAAAGATTTTCCTGCAAGAGAAACGGTACAAGTTGCCGGACTCCCAAGAGGCGTGGCGGTAGAAATTGCCATGATTGCTTGTAAATAAAAAAAGGCGCTATGAAACATAGCGCCTTTAAAATTCTTTGATAGTATTATAGATGTGTAAATTTCTTAGTTTCTAGCACTTTACCCTGTGCATCACAAACACGTAAGAAGTAAACCCCTGTTGGAGCATTATCCATATCAATTTTTTGAACACC
>CAMBYG010000002.1 GCA_945872085.1 Chitinophaga pinensis
ATAAAGCAGCAATTGTTGTATTTAATGCAACGAGGTAGAGTAATTAAATTTTTAGATAGAACCTTCAATGTAAAAAAGGATTTCACCATTGAGATTTTTAAATTTATATTAGAACATCATAAAGCGGAAAATGTTTTTCAGTTTGAAATAACAGCCGATATTGTGCACCCTGATATAATTGCCTTCATCAACGAACAGGTTCCTAAAGGTTTATTCCGTTTCGAGATAGGCATTCAAACCGTAAACCAACAAGCTAATTTAGAAGTAAAAAGAAAACAAAATTTTGATAAAACAGCTGGTGTTATAAAACAATTGCAAGACAAAATTGAAATGCACTTGGATTTAATAGTAGGTCTCCCACTCGACTATCTATCTGATATCAAATTTAGTTTTGAAGAAGTATTTAATTTATATCCACCCGAATTGCAATTAGGTTTTTTAAAATTCCTGAAAGGCACCCCCATTAGAGAGCGCTACGAGCAATATGGCTATGAGTTTGACCCCGCACCGCCCTATCAATTAATTAAAAGTAATTTCTTAAGTGCGGAAGCATTAAGTTCCATTACTCATCTAGAGCATGTTTTAGAATTGTATTGGAACAAAAAAAGAGCTTTACATACCCTTAAATACATTCACGAGCACTATAGTATATTCGATTTTCTTTGTGGCTTAGGTGCATATTTTATAGAAAAATACGGACCTATTCATTTTACGCTTACTCAACAATATGAAGCCTTACGAGACTATAGTATGAAAACCTACCTAGAAGACATCCTACTTCAAGAGTTTATTGCTATAGATTATTATTTACAACATAGTGTAAAACCAAAACCATTTATTTTAGAAGAATTAGAGAAGAAGGAAAAAAATAAACTGTTAGAAGACAATTTATATAATATTCATCAAGGTCGATATTTTATTGCTACAATTCATTTCGATTGGCAGCATTATTGTGCAACTAAGGAACTCATAAAAACAACACAATACTTGGGCATACATTATCAAGGCACAGGCATACCGGCAAATTGCATACAAATAAAAAGGGGCTAAAAGCCCCTTTATTATTAAGTTTAATGTTTTAGTTACTCAGCTGAAGAACCATTATTAAATACCTTATCAAAACTATCGTAATTAAACAGCAAAGACACTCTTAAGGTATTGGCTAAAGGATTTTGTATAAGCGTATTGCCAGCAGATATTAAGTAGGAGAAATTCAAATCCATTACATTGTATTTGATACCCGCACCAATAGTATAATATTTTCTTGCTCCTTTATTAGGATCTTCATAAAAATAACCTGCTCGTAATGCAAACTGATTTTGATACCAATACTCCATTCCTACAGAAGTGGTAAACTCAGATAGCTCTTCTTTAAAGCCGCCTGGAGCATCAGAGAAAGACCCCATCATACCAGAAACCACTGTTTTTTCTGGATAATAATAATAAGATTTACCCGTACTATCCGATGCAATTTGCAAGGAAGGAACTAAAAGTTTATTAAAATCTAATGCAAAGGTCACTTTATTATATTCATCAATTTCTTTAGTATAAGCTACGCCAATACCTAAATTCATAGGAATAAAATCTTTACGAATAGATGAATAGGAAATTTTAGAGCCTAAATTACTAATAACTACACCCCAACTAAATGTTTGTTTTTGCGCTGCTGCGTTTTCATTTGATTTAGTATAATACAATCCTAAATCTGTAGCAAAAGCTTTACCCGGATTGAAATCGGTATTACCGGCATAACCAGAACTGATATTTGAATACACATAACGAAGTGCTACACCAGCAGAGAGATTTTCTGATAATTTTCTACTATAACCTAAGTCTAAGGCCATTTCCCTAGGCTTGCCTGTTCCTATTGGCGACGCATTAATGTCTGTAAAGTTGATATCTCCTAAATTAAAATAGCGCAGAGAACTGCTAATTGCTTGATTATTATCTGTTCCAAATTTATGAAAACCCGTAAGGTAGATTAAAGATATATCTGGAATTAAACTGCGCATCCAAGGCGTATACGTAATTGCTATACCATTATTCTTTTCATTGAAAGGAACTTTTGCAATATTCCAATAATGCGCATTTGCATCTGCCGAAACAGCAATGCCAGCATCGCCCATAGCTCCTGCTCGAGCATCGGGTGAGATACGTAAAAAAGGAACACCTGTTGTTATAGTACTTACTTGACCATTTAAACTTGTTTGTGCCAACAAATTGATTGGAATAAGAAAAGCTACTAATAAAGAAAATTTTAATAAACTTGATTTCACTGTTATGTTATTTTAAAAGATAAATTTATAAAGTATTTGTAAGCATTCAAAACAGAATTCCTGTTTTAAACTAGATTGCCGAGATATTAACGAACAATTATGAGTTTTTGGTATGCTGCAGCCGATTGACCATTTGCAGCTGTAATGCCAATTCTATAAACATACATACCACTTGCTACACTCACCCCATAGCTACTCTTTGTATCCCAAGTGATTGTTGCGGTTCTGCTTCCAGTGGCTTGTATGTTTTCCTTTATTTGATGAATCAACTGACCTGTTGTACTCAAAATATCTATTTGCACCTCCATATTTTCATTTGGATGATTATGTTCAAAAGAAAAAGTGGTAACATCATTAAATGGATTTGGGAAATTAAAAACATTACCCAATTCCATTTCGTTTCCATCAACAACTTTAAAATCTACGCTACCTTCTCCTGAATTATTATTAATGTCCCACGCTTTCACTTTAATGCTGTGCATGCCAAGGGCTAAATTTTTCATCGGAAATTTAATAATCCCTTTTTTGTAAGTACCCGTTTCCGTTTCGTAATAATCATTTAAAACAAAAGGATGTTGCTCGTCTTCATCTAATATTGCAATACAATCGTGCCCCACTCCATTTCCCGAAACATTGATCCCTGAAGCATCTGACAACTTTACATACAATACAGAATTTGGATTAGTAATACCTCCATTTCTAAATAAACTATCATTCATAAACGGACGAACAATTGGCTTATCATCGTCTACAATAGGTGTATCTGAAAAATTACCTAATACATAATTGGTATCGCAGCCTGCAGCATCTTCGGTTGAAGATTGCGCATAGTATAAAATTCGAGTTTTCCCAGGCGTTATATCAAGATCTTTAGGCAAAATAAATTCTATTGTAAAATGGCCATTTTGAACGCTTGCTTGTCCTCTATAAATAATTGAATTTTGTGAAAAATAGGTTCGGTTCGCATTCGTTTCTTTAGTAACTAGCTGTACTTTTCTTGGCTTGTCTAAAATTAAAACCGTAGCCGTACCGTTAAAATTGCTAAGCACTTGATTAGCGCCATTTTTTACAGACCCTTCAATTTTATAATGTCCTAATGCTTTTAAAGAATCAATTACTTGCTGCGTATTCATATCCACAATAGAATCTGTACTTACTAATTCTTTAGGGAAAGCAGGCAACAATGCTGGATCTCCCAACAATGCAAATTTTCTAAAATTAGCCAGATCAAAAGAACCTGGATTTATGTACGTCTGATTTTTACTTCTTCTAAATGCATCTCCGAATGTTGCCCAATTGGTATTGGTATGACTAAATTGAGCCATTAAATATTGGGAATTCATGATTCTATTGCTAGATTGATATACTAACTGTGTAGTAGTAACTAATGCAATTGCGCCGGCCTTTTCCCTCAACACCAATTGCTCACCTGCAGACACATAACTTGGATTGTCGAATCTTGAAAATTCGCAAGTTGCCGTAATCATAAACGGCATTTTAAACTCATTATTCCAAGTAAGATAATCAGCACTACTTAAAACATTCTCATGCGCTAATCGCTCTGTATTACCATGCCCATTATAGTTGATCAACAAGGTACCTTTGAATATATGATCATTTATTGTTTTATTAGCATCTGGACAACGAATACCTCCAGGAGAGGATATAAAAGGTAAATTGTCTAAGTATACTTTGTTTTCGTAGTAGATATTGCTTTTGCTAGCAATAGATGATGCCATAATTTCACCATCTTGCAAATGCGGCCCCGCGCCATCTTCATTATCGGCAACAATGGTTGTACTTAATCTCCATGGCCCAAAAGCAGCATTACTCATGTATGCAGCAATTTTATCAACAACTACATTTGCTTCATATAAAGACTTCACTGGCAATCTACCCACACCAATATCCATAGTATTAGGAATATTTTCATTTTCAATATTTTCATTCGAATCTAAAAATGAAAAATAATCATCTGAGCAATAGCCATTAATTACATTCACCGATTGTTTGGTAACATAGGTAGGTACATAATTGGTGTTTTTTGCTATTCTATTTTTATAATCGTAAGATGCATCTCCAAACAACAATAAATATCTAGGCATTTGATTAGTGTCATTACCAGCACGTTGATAAAATAGTTTTGCAAAATCTCTGATCGCTCCAATATCTTGGGACCCCGAAGCAAACTCGTTATAAATTTGCGTGGTGCTTGCAACTGCAACCCTTAGATTATTTTTCTGTTGATGTAAACTAGCTAAACGATTAGCTGCGGATATAAAAGAAGGGTGTGTTACAATTATTAAATCTGTTTGTGCCAAACCATGCAAATCTTGATTAGCGATTTTACCTTCCGATTGTGGCGTGAGTAATGCATTATTGTTAAATGCAATAAACTCATGTAACTGGCTAGCATTTTGTACAAAACTCAAAGAAGTTCCATTCCATTGTAATTGCATTTGTGAAGGGTGCAGCGCATCTGTAACATCCCACACCTTAGTACCAGAAGAAGCCGCCTGAATAGTATATGTGGCTAAATTGGTTGCGCCCACACTATTCCAATCTCTAAAAGCAATAAAATTATTTTTAAAAATTAATTTTCTTCTAAAATTAATTTCCATGAAATCAATAAAGGATTTAGCTCCAAGATATGCTGAACTAAAATCAAATTGCAACTGAATTTGTCCGGTGTTGGAAATTGAAAATTGATCAAACCTGTCATCAATTGGATCCGACATTTCATCCACACCTACTGCATTAAAATAATATGTTTTAAAAACTGTACTGTTTATGCTCAGCTTTAATTGACTAGGCCCAGCAGTGCTTCTAGCACCTACAAGTAGCCTTGTATAAAGCGGACTTTGTGCAGAATCTGCATCTAAAGTAAATATTCGTTTGTTTGGCCTTACCCCATCATTACCCATTTCATCACCCCACCATTGTTTGCCAAAACTACCTACGTTTACGGCGTCTATATCTTCCACCCAATAATCATTATAGGTGTCTACTAAAGTATTGGGTGTGCCAATGCCAAATACAGAATCGATACGAGATGCATTAGGCAATGCCTGAACGGTAATGAAATAATAGCTTTTATCCTCATATAGGTTATTAAGATGTCGGAATTGTTTATTAACACTGTCTTTTACCCATGCTACAGGCCCATTAGCATAAAATATAAAATAATCGCCTGGGTTAAATTGCCCATCGCCACCATCTACCATTTGAATTGCATTTTCTGTAAGATCATCTGGTGTGGAAACGCTATTATCTTCAGACAACATAGTGCCCCCATTACCAAACAAATGAATGGTATTACTTGCACATGGACCGCCAATTGCGCCAAGTGTATTTTTTAAATAGGCATAATCAATTTTGTATACGCCACGTTTTGAAATACTTATTTTATAAAAATCTCCTTGACTTAAGACAGAATGAGAAGCCGTTGTTTTTAATAATTTTTTAGCTGTTGTAGCTCCTATTGATTCTTTAATGTTAACTGTTACTTGGTCTAATTGCTGTTTATTTCCATTAACAAATTGATATACAGGTATTTGTAAAAATACAAATGCTTGCTTTCGCTCCATGCCCAAAATCACTTTATATTCACTTAATGCATGGAAAAGCGTGTCTGCAACTGCAGAAGTAAGACGCTTATAAGAAGCCTTATCCAATTGAATGGAAGGTATAGCATATTGCTTAAGTTGCACCTTAACGGTATAATAACCCTGGGAGGTCTGATGGGCATCTACAGCAATTGTTTGTTGCACAATGTCTTGAGCATTTGCAACTATAAAAGCACTAAAAAATGCCACTATTCCAAGTAATAGCTGTTTCATAATTAAGGTAAAGTTACAAATAGAATTAAAAGCACTCGTTTTTTGGTAGTTAATCTTCTAAGTATAATAAACGAAAGCAGCTGAAAATTAGTATTATTTTATAGTTTTAAATAAATTTGGTAAACAATTTTAGATAATTCTTGACATTTTAATAAGAATGCTTTATCATTGTAGTAGTTTTTAGGTTTATACCCAATTCGTAGCAATAATTTTTATTATGAAAAAAACACTTTTTGGAATGAGCATGCTCGTATTAGGAGCTGCAACGTTATTAAGCTCTTGCTCTTCAAATAGAAAAGCAGGTGGCGGATCTTCAAAAACAGGCTGGTCATACGGAGACTCTAAACTTGGTGGTTTTGAGAATCCAACTACATATGTTCCTAATGGTCCTGGTACCGTATTTATTGAAGGCGGCCGTTTTACAATGGGACAAACTGAGGAAGATTTAACCATGGATAGAAACAATATCGCTAGAACTGTTTCTGTTTCATCATTTTATATGGACCAAACAGAGGTTGCTAATGTTCACTATCGTGAATATATCCATTGGATGACACGTGCATATGTGAATGACTACCCTTTATTAGTGGCTCAAGCATTGCCTGATACTGCATCTTGGAGAGAAGCAATGTCTTACAATGAACCATTGGTTAACTATTATTTCCGTCATAATTCATACAGCTACTACCCAGTTGTTGGCGTGAATTGGAACCAAGCGAGAGAATATTGCAAATGGAGAACAGACCGTGTAAATGAAAAAATATTGATTGAATTGGGTGCGTTAAAGAAAAATCCTAACCAGACTAATGAAGACGTATTCACTACAGACACTTATATCAACGGCCAATATCAAGGTACTGTTGGTAAAAATCCAAGAAAAGATTTAAATCCAAGTGGTGCAGGAACTAGAACATACAATTACTCTGATGGTGTATTTGTTCCAGAATACAGATTACCAACAGAAGCAGAATGGGAATATGCCGCTTTAGGATTAATTGAAAACAATCCAGAGCCTCGCACAAAACGTCGTCGTGGCGAAGAGGTAATTACCAATCGTAAAGTATTCCCTTGGGGTGATGCATATACTACTCGTTCTGGTTTTAGAAATCAATATCAAGGTCAATTCTTAGGCAACTTCAAACGTGGTAAAGGTGATCAAATGGGTGTTGCTGGTGGATTAAATGACAATGCTGACATTCCTGCAGATATCTATTCTTACAAACCAAATGCTTATGGCCTATACAATATGGCTGGCAACGTTTCTGAGTGGGTTTTAGATACTTATCGTCCAACATCTCCTCAAGATGTAAATGACTTCCGTCCATTCCGCGGTAACTCTTATGATACTTACAAACGTATTGCTGAAGACAATAGTTTAGAAGACAAAGATAGTTTAGGTCGTTTATCTACACGTCCTTTGGATATCAGTGAATTAAGTATTGCAGAAAGAAATTCATATAGAAATTCAGATTTACGTAATTTCAAAGATGGCGATACTATTTCTCAATACACATACGACTATGGTAAAACTACTTTAGTTAATGACGATGCAAGAGTATACAAAGGTGCATCTTGGGCTGATAGAGCATATTGGTTATCACCAGGCACTCGTCGTTACGCACAAGCAAATCATGCAAGTCCAAAAATTGGTTTCCGTTGCGTACAAGACAAATTAGGTCCTCCAGTAGCTAACGCTTCAAGAGGCAACTACTTCGGTAAAAAAAATAAGTAAACTTTACATAACTTAAAATAAAAAAACCTCTTCAATGAAGAGGTTTTTTTATTTTTACAAAAAATATGCACGCTATGCAATTGCACGCTTTATATCAATACTACTTACAAAACCCCACTATATGTATAGACACACGCAAAATCACTGAAGGCTGTCTGTTTTTTGCATTAAAAGGGCCTAATTTCAATGGCAATGCATTTGCTAAAGAGGCCTTAGAAAGAGGAGCGCAGTGGGTAATTATTGACGAAGAGCATTTTAAAATAAGTGAGCAATGCATCCTTGTAGAAGATGTACTTTCATGTTTACAACAATTAGCTACTTATCATCGAAAACAATTAAATATTCCATTCCTTGCCATCACAGGGTCTAATGGTAAAACCACCACAAAAGAACTTATCACGTGTGTACTTAAAACAAGCTTTAAAACCGTAGCAACAATTGGAAATTTAAATAACCATATTGGCGTGCCCCTTACCATTTTAAGTATACCCTTAGATACCGAAATGGCCATCATTGAAATGGGCGCAAATCATCAAAGAGAGATTGCCTCGTATTGCGATATTGCACTTCCTAATTTTGGTCTAATCAACAATTGCGGCAAAGCACATATTGAAGGCTTTGGAGGCGAAGAAGGTGTAAGAAAAGGCAAAGGGGAATTGTACGATTTTTTAATTGCAAATAATGGCACCCTATTCTTAAACACAGACCTGCCCTACCTCGTAGAAATGAGTGCAGGATCTAAACATAAAATCACTTATGGAACCCAAGATGCAAATTATATTGCAAAACCTATCATGCAAGATACATTTATTGGCGCTGCTATAATGAATAGAGATGCAGAAACCATAATCCATTCGCATCTTGTAGGTGCTTATAATTTTCCCAATATCCTTGCGGCGGTTTGCATAGGATTGCATTTTGGAATAAAAATTGACACTATAAAAGAAGCTATTGAAAACTATCACCCCGACAATAGCAGATCTCAATTAACCAAGAAAGGCTCTAATACGATTATATTGGATGCATACAATGCCAATCCCAGTAGCATGAAAGTTGCCATTGAGAACTTTGCCGCTATGCCCAATAAACATAAATTAGTTTGGCTTGGAGCAATGAAAGAAATGGGTGCCGCAGCACATAATGAACACCAACAACTCATTGAGTTGTTAGGCACACATCCTTGGGAACAAGTTATTTTAGTTGGCAAAGAATTTGAGTCTACCCAACACAACTACCAATGGTTTGAAAACACTGCATTAGCAGTGGAGTATATTAATCAGCAAGTTTTTGAAAACAAAACAATACTTATAAAAGGTTCTAGAGCAAGTAAAATGGAGTTATTATTCGACGCTATCTCCTGATGCTAGTACAGCATCGATTTTATTGCTAATTTCTTCTATTTGATTAAGGGCTATAGGATTGTGATTAGGCTCAATAGCCTTGTCTGCTGCATACATCAATAATACCATGGCAATAAAGTCTTGATCGTCTTTACCTGCATAGGCATTACGCATTTCCATTACTTTTTCATCTGCCACTTTTACTGCTTTGCGCACCAACTCCTCCTCACTAGGATTTATTTTAATACGATAACTTCTACCAGATATCCATACGTTAATGGTAATCATTTCTTCCATAATTAATCTGTTTTTACTTCTTTAGGAAGTGTGAGTAAACGCTTTTGAAAAAATAACAAAGTTAAAACACCTATCGATATAGACGCATCTGCAATATTAAATACCGGTTCAAAAAATCGTATTGTATAGGCGCCAATAAAAGGTGTTGACGATGGCAAGGTCCATTCTATTAAAGGAAAATAAAGCATATCTACTACTCTGCCATGAAATAAATTAGCATAGCCTGTACCCCAAGGCACCCACTGACCCAAGCAAAAACTACTCTCTGAAAATAGTTTACCATAAAAAACAGAATCAATTAAATTTCCAAATGCACCGGCCAAAATAAGCGCTGCACATATCAAGGTAGCCTTACTAAATCCTTTATGAATCATCGTTTTTAAATAGTAAAAACCAAACCCAACCGCTACCAATCTAAAAAGTGTGAGTATCAATTTGGCAATAGAAGCATCGCCAAATTTCATACCAAAGGCCATGCCTTCATTTTCTATAAAATGTAATCTAAACCAAGAGCCCAAAACCGCAACTTCTTGTCCGTAATAGAAATGTGTTTTGATATATATTTTCAAACACTGATCAATCAACAAAATTAAAACGATTAAAAAAAGTAGGTTTCTATATTTCACAGGTACTAAGATTTAGGTAATTGATGAAGGTATTGCAAAAGTGTTTGACCAACAGCCTTAAGTGTACTTTTGTTGATTCGATTTAAATTATCTTGTTGTGTATGCCAATGTGCAGCAAATCCTGTCTTTTGCAAATTAATAATATCAATAGTTGGAATGCCCGCAATGGTATTCACAAAATAATGATCATCTGTTATATTCCCTGCATCCTCATAAACAAAATAAGAACCGTAACCAGCATCTGCAGCAGCTTGCCACACTTGCGTTACAACATTGGATGCATATTGCATAGAATAAGCTTCTTGAGGAAAGCGTGCATTAGTTGCTCCCACCATATCCAGCAAAATACCCGCCACCGCTTTGTAATTAGCGACATGTGGATGTTTTGCCCAATATTGCGTTCCCAATCCGTAAGACGCTTCACCCCATTCTGTTTTACCATAATCTTCTGCATCTACCAATAAAATATCTACACCATAATTATTTGCAAGCGGATGTTCTTTTAATGATTTTGCCAAAGCCATTAATACACCTACTCCACTAGCTCCATCATCAGCTGCAAGTATAGGAGCCTCTTTATTTACCGCATCTTCATCGGCCCATTTGCGAGAATCCCAATGGGCTAATAATAGAATTCTATTTTTGGCTGCTGGATGTATTGCACCAATAATATTGATACAAGGCAATGAGGTTCCATCTCCGGCTTTTACGGTTACCGACTGGGTATACACAGTGTCTACAAACGACCCTAATGTTTTTTGTAAATAAGCAGCACACTCTTTTTGGCCTTCACTACCCGGATAACGAGGCCCTAATTGCACTTGTTGTGCTACAAAAGAATAGGCCAACTGCTCATCGAATGGAGCTACCCTTGCAATAGATGTGTTTGATGGTTGAGCATCACTATCCTTTTCTGAAATATCTGAATTACAAGATAAAATAACTAAAAAAATAAAAATAAAGTACAACTTGTTGATCTGTATATGCATAACTGTTTATTTAACACTCTTTTCAATAACTTGATACACTTCTTTCGTTGCAGCTGCATCGTGCACAAAAGCAACTATTTTACAATTAGCCGCTTTCCATTTTGCAGGCAAAGTATATAAGGTAGTCTTTTCAAAAACGAGCCCAGAAGCTTTTGTAGCAATAGAATCTAAAACCGATGCGCCACCAACTGGCGTAATAACATCTCTCAATACATGCTTGAAGGTATAATTAGAATCGATATAAGATGGATACTCTTGTGCATCCACTAAATTATTTTCATAAATAGCTATACTAATATTGTGCTTGTTAGATAATGGGCTAGTATATTTTAAACTTGTTTTTATAATAGCTTCACGAGTAGCATCGTCGAAGGTAACAGACAATTGCATATTGATTGGCGTTGTGAGCGCTAATTGCGTTTGTACATTATTAGACCATAGTGTACGTGCATTTAAAATAGTACCGCCAAACATTTTTCTGTCTACAGCAGCAATAGGTAAAAATTGCACACCTCCTAAAAGCGTTGACAAATCAGTTGCATCTGTCAATCTAAAATCTTCTTTGGTTAAGCCAGTTAAAGGTTGTGTCTGCGCCTGATTAAAAGGATAATACCCTATTGCAACAACCCTTGTAGGATTGGCATTTTGAATGGTTGCAACAATATTATGACCATCCGGACAATTGGGGCATTTTACACCCGTAAATTCTTCTATTAAAACATTTTTTAATTGAGCATTTTCAACTGGCGCCATATAAAAAGTATCCTTCGCTTGCACTTTGCTAAAATCAATAGCCGGACCAATTTCTTTGGTGCAGGCACTCAATAATACAATAGCGCTTATAGGAATAAATAAAGCAAATTTCATCTATACAAATATTTGTACGAAGTTAATAAATTCTAATAGCTTTAAAACAAATTCTACTCAAAAACCAATGAATGAAGCCTATAAATTGAAAAAGGTTTAACTTTACTCTTTAAATACCTAAAAATAGCATGGAAGAAAGTAAACGCCAGAAACAGGTTGCCCGTTTAGTGCATGATGAAATGAATGAGATTTTTCAAAAAGAAGGTCTTACTATGTTTGAAGGGGGCATGGTCTCCATTGCTAAAGTTATAGTAACACCCGATTTATTAGAAGCACGCTTTTACTTGAGTTTATTTCAAGTGCCCGATACCGCTAAATTTTTACAAATAATTAAAGAACAAAAAAGTGTTCTTCGAAACGCACTTGGTACAAAAGTTAAAAACCAATTACGAAGAGTACCTGATCTTCAATTTTTCCTAGACGATACTTTAGATTATGTTTTCAAAATGGAGGCTATATTTAAACAAATTGAAGAAGAAAAAATAGCGCGCGAAGCAGCTAAAAAAAAGGAAGGCTAAATGAGCAAATGGAGCTTATACGGACTAATAGCAAAACGTTATTTGTTTAGTTTGCGTAAGCAAACAGCTGTGAGTATTTTATCTAAGATAAGCATGGGCGCATTAGTGGTGAGTACGGCTGCTATGATTTTACTCTTTTCTGTTTTCAACGGCTTTGAATCACTCGTAAAAAACCTATACGCTACATTCTATCCCGATATTAAAATTACTGCCACACAAGGAAAATTCTTTTCTTATACACCTCAGCTCCTGCAGCAAATACAAACAACCAAAGGCATTCAATACCTGAGCACCAGTATTGAAGACAATGCATTGGTAAGCAATGGAGAAACACAAATTATAGCCACGGTAAAAGGCATTGACAAGCAATTTTTTAAGGTCAACAACTTTAATAAAGACTATATCATTGCAGGTAATAATGAATTAAATGTCACTAGTAATGCGCTTAATCCGTCAGCCATCATAGGCAATGGCATTGCTAATAAGCTAGGTATTGATGTGCTTAATAATTTCTCCAGTTTAGAGCTGATTTATCCCAATGCAAAAACCGATTTGCTTCAAGTGCAAGATGCCAATGCCTTTCAACGGCAATATGTAAAACCCGATGGCACATTTAGCATACAAGACGAATTTGACAACGCTTATGTGTTAGTTCCACTTTCTACCGCACAAACGTTAATGAACCAGGAAGATCAAATCAGTAGTATAGAAATAAAAAGCAGTGGTGAATCAGACGCAGCTTCCATAAAAAATATACTACAAAAAAATCTAGGTGCTTCCTTTACTATTGCTACGCGCTACGAGCAAAACAAAACCTTATACGGCATCATGCAAAGTGAGAAATGGATTGTCTTTGCGCTGCTTACTTTGATTTTAGTGATTGCTTCTTTCAATCTCACCGGCGCCTTGTCAATGTTGGTATTAGAAAAACAAAAAGACCTTTCGATGCTTCGCAGCATGGGACTCAAAGGACTAGAAATACAAACTATCATTTTACTAGAAGGTCTGCTCTGGTCTTTTGTAGGCTGTAGCTTAGGTTTATTAATTGGCGGATTGATTGCTTGGGGGCAACAACAATTTGGATGGGTTAAATTAGAAGGGTCTTTTATTATCCAATCCTATCCTGTAAAATTTGTTCTCAGCGATGTCATCCTCATTTTCATGACCGTATTATCGGTAGGAGCCATAGCGTCCTTAATACCTGCATTTAAAAGTAGTAAGTTGACAGCTCCCAATAATTTAAAATCATAAATTACATTCTTGAAGGCACTTCAATACCCAATAGCAACATACCTCTTTTGAGGGTATACGCTGTTTGTATAATCAAGTATAATCTAAATTGTTTTTGCGCTTCAGTATCGGCATGCGCAATGCTGTGCGCATCGTAAAAAGTATTAAATGCTTGGGCTAATTGAAAACAATAATTAGCTACCAATGAAGGATTATATTCGTTTGCAGCTGCAGCTATAAGCCCATCAAACTGTTCTAATAATAATACGACTTGTTTTTCTGCTTTAGCTAATTGACCTAATGATAAAACAGCTTCCTTATTGAGTTGAGGTGCATCATAAGCAATGCCCTCTTTGCGTAGGATAGAGCAAATACGTGCATGCGCATATTGAATAAAGGTAGCGGTATAACCGTGTAAGTCAATTGATTCTTTAGGATCAAAAATCATTTTCTTTTTAGGATCTACACGCAATAAGTAAAATTTCAATGCCCCTAGTCCTATTTGTTTATACAAAGTGCTTAACTCAGCTGCTGTAAATCCGCTTGTTTTGCCTGCTTCTTCGGTTTGCTTTTGTGCTAGTGCAATCATCTCCTCAATCATATCATCTGCATCAACCACGGTACCTTCTCTACTTTTCATACGGCCACTTGGCAATTCTACCATGCCATAGGATAAGTGAAAAATACCATCGGCACAAGGCTCTCCCAATTTCGACAAAATCAATTTTAAAACTTGCATATGATAATTTTGCTCATCTGCAATAACATAAATAGATTGATTCAATTGATGCTCATCGTATTTTAATTTAGCCGTTCCTATATCTTGCGTAATATAAACAGCTGTGCCATCGCCTCTCAATAATAATTTTTGATCTAAGCCATCATTCGTGAGATCTATCCAAACCGAGTTATCTTCTTTTTTGAATAATACGCCTTTTTGCAAGCCCTCTTCTATAATGGCTTTACCTAATAAATAGGTATTGCTTTCATAATAATATTGATCAAAACTAATACCTAATCGCTCATACGTATCTTTAAACCCTTCATATACCCAGTCGTTCATTTGTTTCCACAAAGCACGGGTATCGGCATCGCCTTGTTCCCATTTTAAAAGCAATGCTTGTGCTGCTAATAAAATTGGCGCTTGCTTTTCTGCAAGTGTAGCTTCCATTCCCGAAGCGGTTAATTGCGCTACTTCTTCTTTGTATACATCGTTGAACTTCACATAATAATCGCCCACCAAATGATCGCCTTTAATGCCTGTACTTGCAGGCGTGGCGTTGTTGGCATAGCGCATCCAAGCAATCATAGATTTACAAATATGAATACCGCGATCATTAATCAAGTTGGCTTTTACAACCGCATGACCTTGCGTTTTCAAAATATTTGCCATGGCAGCACCCAAGAAATTGTTTCTTAAATGACCAAAATGCAAGGGTTTATTGGTATTGGGAGATGAATATTCAATCATTACGCGCTTGTTACTACTAGGCAAAACTGGTGCTTGTAGAAAACTACTTTGTAAATAATTGATAAGGAATCGATCTTGTATGCTGATATTTAAGAATCCACTCACCAACTGATAGTGCGCAACAAACTCGGAAAATTGCGTTTGTAATTGTGTGCCCAATAAGTTGCCTATTTCATCTGGTTTGCATTTCAACAATTTTACAAAAGGGAAAAGCACCACCGTATATTCGCCTTCAAACTCAGCTTTTGTTTCGTTCACCGTAATCTGATCAATCGAAAAGGAATGCTCAGGGTAAGATGCTGTCAACACGTCTAATACACAGTTCTTTAATTTAACAACTAATAGGCTCATGGTAATGAATTTATGCAAAAATACAATTTAAAAATGTATTATCTAAGTAGGCAACTAAATCCAATAAATACCTGCTTCATTTTGAAGGAGAAGCTACATAATTGCCTATCTTTGAAGCGAAAATTTTTAAACCATGCGTTTTATTACAACTCGTTTTTTGATCCTCCTCTGCGTTGTGCAATTAGTAAGTTCTTGTTCAAAGGATTTTAAAATTGATGCCCCTTACAAAGATATTACCATTGTTTATGGCTTACTTAATATAAGTGATACAGCCCATTATATCCGCATTCACAAAGCCTTTTTAGATGAAACTAAAAATGCCTTAGTAATGGCTACGGCAACCGATTCTATCTACTATAAAAATTTGAGCGTAACGGTTTACGAATTAAAAAAACCAAATCCAAACACGGGCAATCGCCCCTCCGATTCTATTGTAAAAACGCTTGTGCTTCAACGTGTAGATTTAAGCACCGAAGGCTACCCTAAAGAGCCGGGCACCTTTAGTCAATTACCCAATATTGCCTATAAATTCAAAACGCCATTGAGCGACGCCTATGATTATATGCTGCGCATCAATTCTAATGGCAAAATCATTACTGGCGTTACCCCAATTATTGCAAAAGACAGCACCAAATTTACGGTCAATGAAATTGACTATGATCCTAGTTACCTCATTCGCTTTAAGGATGTGAACCAGTTTGCGCGCTTCGAATTAGGTATTGGCTCTCCCAATTTTGCTAAATTCTACAATGGTATTATCCGCTTCCATTGGGTTGATAAAAATAGTACTAATGGCACCAGCACCGATCATTACCAAGATTGGATGTTTAACGACAACTGCGTGATTGCGACCCTCAATACTAGAGAGAATATTGTGATGGGCACTTATAAAACGTATTTTTACACGGCTATAAGAAATGCTATAGGTCCGGCACCGGCCAATATAGAACGCTATATCGATAGTAGCGATATTTTTATATGGGCAGGTAGCAGTGATTTATATACCTATAATTTAATCAATAATAATACCGGTGGACTAACCGCTGACCAGATCAAACCAACCTGGTCAAACTTGCAATCTAGTGGCAGCGCTACCGATGTGATAGGTATCTTTACCAGTCGTGCCGTAAAACGAAAATTTAATATTGGCATGGATCCCTTTAGTTTCGAATCCCTCAAAACGCATCCTGAGACCATAAGTTTAAATATCAAAGGCCTATCCGACCGTTGACATCTTTGCATAAATTTTCAATCAAAAATGCCTTAACAACAGCTTGTTAAGGCATTTTCATTAAGCTTTGTCAGTATTGCTGACATATTTGCACAAATATGGCTTTGGCACATTTTTTGAAGTACTAGAGTCAAACAAACGTAAACAATTAAACAATTTATATTTTATGGGAAAAATTATTGGTATTGACTTAGGAACCACTAACTCTTGCGTATCTGTAATGGAAGGCAATGAAGCCGTTGTAATTGCAAACGACGAAGGTCGTCGCACTACCCCTTCGGTAGTTGCTTTCTTAAAAAATGGCGAGCGTAAAGTAGGCGATCCTGCAAAACGCCAGGCCATCACCAACCCTACCAACACCATCATGTCTATCAAACGCTTTATGGGTCGTAGATTTGATGAAGTAGGTGCTGACATTGCAGACTCTTCGTATGCTGTTCAAAAAGGCGACAACAATACACCACGCGTTCAAATCGATGATCGCATGTATACTCCACAAGAAATTTCTGCTATTATTCTTCAAAAAATGAAGAAAACGGCTGAAGAGTTTTTAGGTCAAGATGTAACTGAAGCGGTAATTACCGTACCTGCTTATTTCAATGATGCACAACGCCAAGCGACTAAAGAAGCAGGTGAAATTGCAGGCTTGAATGTGCGTCGTATCATCAATGAACCTACTGCTGCTGCATTAGCTTATGGTATGGACAAACAACATACGGATAGCAAAATCGTTGTATTCGACTTAGGAGGTGGTACCTTCGACGTATCGATCTTAGAATTAGGCGATGGCGTGTTTGAAGTAAAATCTACTAATGGCGATACGCACTTAGGGGGCGATGATTTTGATAAAGTGATCATGGACTGGTTGGCAGCTGAATTTAAAAATGATGAAGCTATTGATCTACGCAAAGACCCAATGTCTTGGCAACGATTGAAAGAAGCGGCTGAAAAAGCAAAAATCGAATTGTCTTCTTCTCAAGAAACAGAAATCAATTTACCGTATATCGCAGCAGTAGATGGCGTGCCTAAACACTTAGTGCGCAAAATGTCTCGTGCAAAATTCGAGCAATTAGCCGATAGCTTAGTAGAGCGTACCTTAGAGCCTTGTCGTAAAGCATTAAAAGATGCAGGCATGAGCACTAGCGATATCGATGAGGTTATTTTAGTAGGTGGATCTACTCGTATTCCTAAAATACAAGAAGTAGTTGAAAAGTTCTTTGGTAAAAAACCAAATAAAGGAGTAAACCCAGATGAAGTAGTTGCTATTGGTGCGGCTATTCAAGGCGGTGTATTAAGCGGCGATGTAAAAGATGTGTTGTTACTTGATGTTACGCCACTTAGCTTAGGTATCGAAACGATGGGCGGTGTAATGACGCGCTTGATAGAATCGAACACTACCATTCCTACTAAGAAAAGCGAAACCTTCTCTACCGCTGCAGACAATCAGCCTAGTGTAGAAATCAATGTATTGCAAGGTGAGCGCCCTATGGCTAAGGACAATAAATCTTTAGGTCGATTTATCTTAGACGGTATTCCACCATCACAAAGAGGTGTGCCTCAAATTGAAGTTATCTTTGATATCGATGCGAATGGTATCTTGCATGTAACGGCAAAAGATAAAGGCACTGGCAAACAGCAAAATATTCGTATCGAAGCAGGTTCTGGATTGAGTAAAGAAGAGATTGAAAAAATGAAGAACGAAGCTAAAGCAAACGAAGAAGCAGATAAAGCGGTACGTGAGCGTGTAGAAAAATTAAATATGGCCGATGGTTTGATCTTCAATTCTGAAAAACAATTGAAAGACAATGCAGACAAAATACCTGCAGATAAAAAAGAAGCTATAGAAAAAGCATTACAAGCCCTTAAAGATGCACATAAAGCTGAAGATTTAGCAGGTATCGATGCCGCAATGGAAACATTAAATACCGCTTGGTCGGCAGCTAGCGAGCATATGTATGCAGGCAACCCACAAGAAGCTGCAGCAAACGAAGGTGCTACTAATGAAAAACAAGATGATAATGTAGCTGATGCAGAATTTGAAGAAGTAAAATAAATTAGTACAACAAGCAAATAAAAAAGCAACTCTTAGGAGTTGCTTTTTTTGTTTTAATAGTAATAACGCTAAAAAAATAAAAACTATTTATTTAAAAAAAATAATAATACTCAGATAAATAAATTAATTAAGTTCAAAAAATATCGAATCACTATTATGATTAATTAGAATAAGCCTATTTGATTCGTTTAACAGTTCATATGTATTATCAGCAGTTTTAATTTTATTATCTTTTACTTCTATTAAGGTTTCATACATCATCGAGTCTTTATATGTAATTACTAATTTCTCTGATTTTATATGCGCTTTATAATCATGCAAATCACCTCCAACCATATTAATTAATGGTAACATGAAATTATTTGAATCATCAAATCTAGGATGAATTTCAATAAATCTATATACACCATTTTTACTTTGGCTTGAATTGCAGTTTGCCATAATAAATAATATAGAAATAAAAATTATTATAATTTTAATATTCATAGCTAGAAATTTTAATTTTATAATCATTTGTTGACCCATTTTCAATAAAATCTGGACCAAATGTGAAAGTCATTTGATTGATATCTTGAGTGAATAATAATTTACATTCTATTAAACCACCCGTACTTTCGTATTGCAAATACCAAGCCCATTGCAATCCTTTAATTTCCTTCCAAGCTCAATTTTTGTTGTAATTGTACCTGCAAACACCATATGTGTATAAAAAACTAATGTGAATAAAAGGATGTTCTTCGTAAATAAAATTTTTAAATTAACAATATTTGAATCAAAATAAACTTTTTTGTAAAACTGGAATGGGTTTCTTTGCATCCCAATACACCCGAAGAAAATGCCTTAAAAAGTAATGCCCCTCTTTCGCTAAAGGAAGCTGCTACTGCAATAGCAGCAGCATCGGGAAACGCTGCTGATGATGCACCCCTAAAAGATAAACTGCTCACGCATTTGGAAATGCAAGGCGCAAACGCTCAAGATGAAATAAAGTACTGGAAAGCAAAATACTACCGCATGAAGGAACGCTTTGAAGCACTAGAAGCTAGTACCCATAAGAAGCCCAAATCCTAAAGAACAAGGTGCTGCTTTGCATAGCCTTTTTTGCATGGCATTTCCTCAATCTTTTGCCTTTATTCTTGCGCATTTCAGTAAAAAAAAGCACCTTTGTGTATTCATTCACAAAACCCCCAATTTATGTCTCAAAATAAGCAACTAGGATTTGATACCGTATGTATTCATGGCGGTCATCAACTCGATGCTAAACGCGCTCACCTTACCCCTATTTATGCTACCAGCACGTACACCTTTGATAGTGCAGAGCATGGCGATGCTATCTTTTCTGGGAAAACCCCGGGCTATGCGTATGGTCGCTTTGGCAACCCTACCGTAAATGAGGCAGAAGATCGCATAGCAATGATGGAAGCGTATGGCATTAAGGATGAACAAGGCAATCCTTTGCAATTAAAAGCTATTTTGCATGCATCGGGCATGGGTGCTATCACCACTATGTTGTTGGGCAATTTGAAAGCGGGCGATAAAATGTTGTCGCACCACTCTTTATATGGTGGCACGCAAGAATTGCTAGACAAAGTGATTTGCAATTTGGGTATTGAAATTATAATTATTGATTTTCATGATATCGAAAAAGTAAAAGCTACTATCGCAGGCGATCCGGCAATTAAAATGTTGTATATCGAAACTCCTGCCAACCCTACTATTCAATGTGTAGATTTGGAGGAGCTTACTAAAATTGGTAAAGCACACAAGCTTATCGTTTGTGCCGACAATACCTTTGCTACGCCTTACCTAACACAACCTTTTAAATATGGTGTTGATTTTGTAATGCACTCTACCACTAAATATTTGAATGGACATGGAACTGCAGTAGGTGGCATCTTAATTGGAAAAGATATCGACCGTATGAAAACGGTGATTAATAAAACTAAAAATTTATTAGGTGCTAACTCTAATGCATTCGAAGCATTTTTACTTACCAATGGTTTACGCACCTTCTCTTTACGCATGGAGCGTCATTGCACAAATGGCGAAAAAGTAGCTGCATTTTTAGCAGCACATCCTGCTGTAGAAACGGTTTATTATTTGGGCTTAGCATCGCACCCCGATCATTCTACAGCTATGAAACAAATGAAACATGCAGGCGCTATGATGAGTTTTGAATTGAAAGGTGGCTTAGATGCTGGTAAGCGTTTTATTAATAGCTTACAACTACTCACTCATGCAGTTTCTTTAGGCACTTGCGATACGCTATTGTCGCACCCTGCTTCTACAACCCATGCAGGCGTACCTCGCGAAAAGCGCTTGGAATTTGGCGTGAGCGATGGATTGATTCGTATGAGTGTAGGTTTGGAAAATGTAGAAGATATTATTGCCGACTTAACACAAGCATTAGCCAACGCTTAATAATAAAAATATGCAAGACGTATTTATTGTAGATGCCGTGCGAACCCCTATTGGAAAATATGGTGGTGCGCTCGCTTCGGTTCGACCAGATGATTTACTCGCTCATGTTATAAAAGCATTAGTACAACGCAATCCTTCTTTATCACTATATGCTATTGAAGATGTTATTGCTGGCGCAGCCAATCAGGCAGGCGAAGACAATCGTAATGTAGCTCGTATGGCGGCGTTATTGGCCGACTTGCCAACTAGCGTTGGTGGCAATACCGTAAATCGATTGTGCGCATCGGGCCTACAAGCTATAATGGATGCTAGTCGCGCTATTATGTGTGGCGATGGTGATGTGTATATTGCAGGAGGCGTAGAAAGCATGTCGCGCGCACCTTTTGTGATGGGCAAAGCAGCTACTGCCTTTGCACGCCATCAAGAAATTTTTGACACTACAATGGGTTGGCGTTTTATAAACCCTGCATTAAGTGAAAAACACCATCCTTTCACCATGGGCGAAACGGCAGAAAATGTGGCGGCGCAATGGTCTATATCTAGAGCCGATCAAGATGCGTTTGCAGTAAGTAGCCAGGAGAAATACCAAGCGGCACATGATGCTAATAAATTTGCGAATGAACTTATTCCATATACCGTTGCATTAGGCAAAGGCAAAAATCTTTTGTTTGATAAAGATGAGCACCCACGACTTTCGACTTTAGATGCATTAGGCACATTAAAACCCGCGTTTAAAAAAGAAGGCAGTGTTACCGCTGGCAACAGCAGTGGCATTAATGATGGTGCCAGTGCATTGTTATTAGTCAACCAAAAAGCCTTAGCGCAATTTCAACTAAAGGCAATAGCTAAAATTAAAAGTATGGCAATTGCTGGCGTAGACCCTTCTATTATGGGCATAGGTCCTGTGCCGGCTGTGCGCAAAGCATTGCAACGTGCGGGCTTAACTATTGGAGACATCGATTTGTTTGAATTGAATGAAGCATTTGCATCACAAAGCTTAGCATGTATGCATGAGTTGGGTATCGATGCTGAGAAAGTAAATGTAAATGGTGGTGCGATAGCGCTTGGCCATCCGTTGGGTGCTAGTGGTGCACGCATTTCTACTACCCTATTGCATGAAATGAAAAAACGTAAAGCACGCTATGGTGTTGCTACCATGTGTATTGGTGTAGGACAAGGTGCTGCTATTGTATACGAATTGGTAGCTGACGATGAAAATTGATATTCATACCCATATAATGCCGGAGCATATACCCAACTATTTTCAAAAGTTTGGGTATGGCGAATTTATTCATTTAGAGCACCACTGTCCCGGTTGTGCCAAAATGATTAAAGGCGATAAAGTATTTAGAGAAGTAGAACAAAATTGCTGGGACACTACCGTGCGTATGAAAGAAATGGATATGACCGAAGTGTCTATGCAAGTGCTTTCTACGATTCCTGTTTTATTTAATTATTGGGCAAAGCCACAAGACGGTTTAGAAACTGCTCGTTTTTTCAATGATCATATTGCACAATCGTGCCAACTGCATCCCGACCGATTTATTGGATTGGGTACTTTGCCTTTGCAAGACATTGATTTATCGATCAAAGAACTAGAACGCTGTATGCAAACCTTGCAGTTGGCAGGCATAGAAATAGGCTCTAATATTAATGGTAAGAACTTAAGCGATCCTTATTTTTTTCCTTTATGGGAAGCCGCTGAGCGCCTCAACTGCTCCATCTTTGTGCATCCTTGGGAAATGATGGGCGAAGATCAAATGCAACGCTATTGGCTACCTTGGTTGGTAGGCATGCCTGCAGAAACAGCGCGCGCTATTAGCTCCATGATTTTTGGAGGCGTCTTTACAAAATTCCCAAAATTGAAAGTAGCCTTTGCACACGGAGGCGGTTCATTTCCGTTCACTATTGGAAGAATAGAACATGGATTTTTAGTGCGCCCCGATTTATGTGCCATCGATAATGCAGAAAACCCGAAAAACTATTTAGGTAAATTTTGGATAGATGCTTTAGTACATGATCCTAAAGCATTAAATTATATCATCGATACAATGGGTGCAGATAAAATTTGCATGGGCAGCGATTACCCTTTCCCACTTGGCGAGCATCAACCTGGCAAGCTAATTGAATCGATGCCGTATGATGCGCAACTAAAAGAAAAATTATTATTTAAAAATGCTATGGATTGGCTTCATAAATCCTAATAAAAAAAGGCAATCAATTATGATTGCCTTTTTTTTGTTATCGCATCAAGGTAACATCACCTTTTAGTTTCATAGCTTCTTTTTGACCATTAAATTGAATATCCAAATACCAATAGTAGGTTCCTAATTCTGCAGGAATGCCTCCAAAGGTACCGTCCCAACCACGCGTAGGTGCATTGGTTTGAAATTGTAATTGCCCCCATCTGTTATACACCGACAAATCGAAAAAATTCATTTGTTCATAATTTCCAACAACTCTAAATACGTCATTAACACCATCCCCGTTAGGACTAAAAGCCGAAGGCACTAAAAAGTGTGTATTACTTGTTACAGTGAGCTCTACAGTAGCGGTATCAGTGCAAGACATTGTATCGCTCACAATATGCGTAATGGTATATGTGCCAGGCGTTTTATAAATATGTGAAAGGCTATTCCCAGAATAAAATTTATTGTCTCCAGTATACCATTCGTAATTAGTAATATTTCCTATCGAATTACTTTGTGCATACAACACCTCTTTAATATCAATAGGATTGGCTGATAAACTTATTCCAGCCTGAAGAAGGGGGTGATGTGTATCTATGTAAGTGGTATCTTTTAAACTTGGACATCCGGGCATTTGATACGTAAGCACTAGAGAATAAGTTCCTTGCAAAGCATATGCATGCGATACCGCTGGCAATGACGATGAATGACCATCTCCAAAACTCCAATGAACAGAACTTGGAATAGCACCTACTCCATTACATACACAATGTACAGAGTCTATTGTACAGCCAATAGATTTTGTAACTGATGACGTTGCTTTATTTACTTTTAAATAAAAAGAATCTGTTGATAAGCAATATTGATTGAAAGCAATATCATCTAAAGCAAAATCATTTCCCTCATCAATAGTATTTTGATTGATAATGGAAATAATTGCTGAAGTGGTAGTGCCACTATTCCAAATAGCATGAAATGGCTCCCAAATGGCACCTGAAGCATTGGCAGTAAACACAGGACCAATAAGTACACCATTAATGGAGAATTGCAATTGAGCAGGATTGGGATCGGTATTCAAAACAGTAGCAACCCATGTTGAAAAATCATAATCGGTATGAGGAACAACCGATATCGTTTGTTGCCAAACCACTATATTAGGGGTATCGGATGCATTGCAAATAAACATATTACCTGTTCCAGAAGTATGATCGCCCATCGTTAAATAATCGGGATGAATAGCATTTGGATTATTCCCAATGAAATAATTACTAGCCGGCATCATATTATTAGCGGCGCTAATATAGCTTTGATAATTAGATTGAAAACTCTGATTGCCCAAAGAAAAATCGCCATTAAGAACCACATTTTGCGTGGCTAAACTTTTAATACTAAGAGAATAAAAACCCTCGGTAGCCGTATCTGAAAACATAGGGTTAAATGCTTTCCCAATATAAGTACCAAGCCCTCCCCATATGGTATCTAAAGCAACATAATTTTGACCGCTAATACTAACAGGCATAGCCTTGCTTTCGGGTGCACAAATATAAAGGGTGTCATTAGCAAAGGATAGATGTAAGCAATTTTGCGCATAAGCATTAACAGCACTGACAAATAGCACTATAGCAAGAGCTAACTTTTTCATATATTATACTTTTAAAATAAAACACTAACAGCATTTAATACTAATAAAATAATTAAAATGTAACGTAGTTAATTATTTGAAGGGGATAACACTAATAATAAAAAACTAAAAAATTAAATACTTACAACTTTTAAATGCGCTGCAAGATAAATTAATTTATATACAAAATATAAAAAGGTAAAATAAAAAAGGTCGCATATGCGACCTTTAACAAATATTAAAAAAATTATATTAATCGTTCAGGCTTCTGAAATCTACCGGCACTAGTTTACTTACTCCGGCCTCTTGCATAGTAACACCATAGATCACATCTACTGCCGACATAGTTTGTTTATTGTGCGTAACAATAATAAACTGAGAGTTGTCGGAGAACTGACGAATCATATGAGTGAATTTACCTACATTGGCATCATCTAAAGGCGCATCTACCTCATCCAGAATACAGAATGGTGCAGGCTTAATTAGATAGATAGCAAATAAGAAAGCGGTAGAGGTTAATGTTTTCTCACCACCACTCAATTGTGTAAGTGTACTTGGGCGTTTACCTTTAGGTTGTGCATAAATTTCAATGCCACTCTCTGCCACATTATTTGGATCTGTCAATCGCAAATCGCAACTATCTTCTGCTGTAAAGAGGGCTTTAAATACTTCTTTAAAATTGGCACTTACTTTATCAAATGTTTCTTTAAATTTCTCGTTAGCAGTAGTTTCTACTTCTTCTATCGTGCTCATCAAAGAAACCTTAGCATCTACTAAGTCCATTTTTTGCTCTACTATAAAGTCGTGACGCGCTTTAATTTCTTGGAAGGCTTCAATGGCCGTAGGGTTAACCTCACCAATATTATCCAAGCGTTTTTTCATTTTTTCGGCTTCCGCATTTAATTCTTCTACTGATTGCGTGCCCGTTCTTGCCTCATCAATAATATCATCGATATTTACTTTAAACTCCAACAACAAGCGTTCTTTCATACCTGTTAATCGTAGTTTCAACTCATTGAGTGTATCTTTTATTCCTGTAAGCAATTGCTCTGCTTGTTCTTTTTCTCTTCGTTTTTGATTCAACAAACCTTCTTGCTCAGACAAGGTATTTCTGAACTCATAATACAAACGATCTTTTTCATTCAACACTTTCTCATCCACTTCTTTTTGTTTCAAAAGCGCCACCCATGCAGCATCGCCTTCTTGTAGCGTAGCTGTAGTTGCGGTAATTTGAATATGCGTTTCTGCTAACTGTTCGTTATTCTTTTCGATCTGAATTCTTAAATCAGCCAATTGATTGGTTCTGAATGCTAATTCTTGTTGTAGATTATCTAATTTACTTTGCTGTCTTGTAAAGGCTAAATTATGTTGATTGTATTTTTCATTAGCGGCATTAAATGCAACTTCTACTTCTTTAAAAGCTGCATCTGCAATAGCTATATCTTTTTGCATAGCTGCGTATGCCTCATTGATGGTTGCTAAAGCTTCGCGTGTATCGCTGATGCTATCTTGCGTTTCATCTAATTGCGCTTGCAAGTCGGCTACACGAAGTACGGCTTGTTTATTGAGGTGCTCAAAGTTTTCAATTCGATTACCTAAATTAATTTCTTGATTCTGCAATTGATTCAACGATGTTTTTGTTTGTTCAATCGCTTGTCCGTTTAAAGCTTGGTTAAAGCCCGTAATTAGGGTTTGCGTTTCCTCAATATAATTCTGTAAGGATTGTGTAGTGGTTGTCAATTGCGCTATCTCTTCAGTAAGGCGTTCTAAGTTTTTAGCACGGCCAATCTTATTACCTTCAAACAAACCAACAGATCCACCACCAACAGCATAAGCACCTTTCATAAGATTTCCTTTCTTATCAATCAGCATCATTCCCTTTTCTAAAACTACATCTTGCAATGCATTTAAATCATCGGCAATAAATACATGTTGTAATAACTGATTGGCTAAAGCTTGATATTTTGCATCTACGGTTATGGTAGTTAATGCAGGCGTTACTTGAGGATGACTAAACTTTGGAGCAGCAGTAGCATGTTGTGCTACTTGATTAAGCACAAAGAAATTAGCCTTACCTTTTTTATTGGTATCTAATAACTGAATAGCCTCTAAAGCCTCTTGCCAATTTTCGACTACGTAATAATTCAAGTAAGAGTCTAATACATTTTCTAAAGCGGTACGGTATTCTTTTTGCACCGTACAAACATCAGAAAGCAAAGGGGCATCGCTTTTCCAAGCAGCATTTTTCTTTAAGAATTTAATAGAATCTGGATAGCCTTCTAAACTATCAACTAAGGATTTTAATAAATCGTGCTCATTGCGTTTAGCATCTAATTTTCTATTTTCTTCTACTAAGTTAGAACGATGTTGTTCTAATTGTTCTTGTGCTTTAAATATTTTTCCTTTTACTTCTTCTTGCTGAGCAATTAAATCTTGCAAACGGTCTTGTTGTTCTTGAATTTGAACGGCATGATCTGCTTTCTCGTCTTGCAATTGTTTGATTTGTGCTTCGCGGGTTGTTTTTTCATCAACAATTTGTTGCATGCTACGTTGCAAGTTCATTACAGAAGAATCTGCAACGGCTACTTTTTTCTCCGCATCAAATTGTAAGCGTTGCTGATCTTGCAAACCAATACGTAATTTTTCAACAACTGTTTTCTTAGCATCAAAATCTGCTCTTGCAACGTCTACTGCTGCGCGCAATTCTTTTAATTCATCTTGTATAGTAGCTAGCGCTGCCGTTTCATCACCAATCTGACTGGTTGCAAAATCTATAGACTCTTGCAATTGCGTTAATTGTTGGCCTGCGCCTTCCACAAATTGCGCTAGGCTTTTCTCTCTTTCTTTTAAATAATCTAATCGTTGCGCTGCTAATTTTTTATCACTTTCTAACTGACTGATTTTTGAAATAAGCTCATTGAAATGTTTTTGCAAACCATTCAATTCTTGCTCACGCTCAATCAACACTACTTTATCTTTAGTAACACTAGCCTCTTCGGTAGCTACTTGAGCTTCTAATTGTATCTTGCGATCCGTTTCTGTTGTTACTTGTTCGTTGAGTGTTTTATATTGCTCGTTAAAATCTTCTAGAGACGCTTTAGCTAATTCTACACTAACCGTTTTATATTCTGATTTAATTTGAAAATAGCGCTCTGCTTTTTTTGCTTGATTTTCAAGTGTTCTAAGATTGTTACCAATTTCGAATAATAAATCTTCAATACGATTTAAGTCTTGTTCTGTAGCGTCTAATTTTAATTTAGCTTCTTTCTTTCTTGTTTTATAAATTGAAATGCCAGCCGCCTGCTCCAACATTCTTCTACGAGAACCATCTTTGTCTTTAATGATATCATCAACCATCCCCAACTCAATAATCGCATACGAATCATTACTTACCCCTGTGTCTAAGAATAAATTATGAATATCCTTCAATCGACAGGTTACATCATTCAATCGGTATTCACTTTCACCACTTTTATAAAATTTACGCGTAATGGTAACGGTAGTAAATTCAGTAGGTAATAAATTTCTAGTATTCTCAAAAGTTAAAGATACTTCTGCCATTCCCGATGCAGAACGAGATCGCGAACCATTAAACACCAAATCATCCAAATTATCGGAACGTAAGGATTTTATTTTATGCTCACCAATTACCCAACGGATAGCATCTACGATATTTGATTTACCGCAACCATTCGGACCAACAATACCTGTAATAGGATGGTCTAATTGGATAACTGTTTTATCTGCAAATGATTTGAATCCTTTTATTTCTAATGATTTTAACCGCACAGTTCTTTATATTTTAATATGAATATGTTTTTCTATAAATAGCCTAGCAAAGACACGCTATTTGGGAGGTACAAAATACATATTTATAGCCTATTTTTCAAATTTATTTGGGTATTTAAGGGGTATTTTGGGGCAATTTCCATGGATTTTATTGATATCGCTATAAATTAGGAAAAGCAACAAAACCACTTGATTATCCTATCTTTGCGATCATTACTAATTTACATTTATGGCAAAAATAGGCATCAATATAGCTACCGGTAGTATCCAGAAAGAAGATGCTATTGTGGGCATTGATTTAGGCACCACCAACAGCTTGGTGGCCATTGTGAGAGAAGATAGCCGACAAGCAATCGCTTTGAAAGAGATCGACGGCATGAGTTTAGTGCCTTCGGTGGTTTTTTTTGATGAGCAAAATCAGGCTCAGGTTGGCACTGCTGCACTTGAAAAGCTACTAAGCCATCCGGAAAGAACGATTTATTCTGCCAAAAGACTAATGGGCAAAAGCTATAAAGACCTTTCGCAAGACAGCCATTTTTTTGCCTATAAAATACACGACGATGCCACAGACGCTTTAGTAAAAGTTCAAATTGATGATCAGTTTTATTCGCCTATCGAATTGTCTTCTTTAATTTTAAAAGAATTAAAATCGAGAGCAGAGCACGTCTTAAAAATGCCCGTAAATAGAGCGGTTATTACGGTTCCTGCTTATTTTAATGATACCCAACGACAAGCCACACGTGATGCAGGCAAATTGGCAGGATTGGATGTGCTTCGCATAGTCAATGAGCCAACCGCAGCTAGCTTAGCCTATGGTATTGGACTGGATCCTAACGAAGAAAAAACTGTTGCCGTTTACGACTTAGGAGGCGGCACATTTGACGTTTCCATTTTAAAAATTAACCAAGGAATTTTTGAAGTGCTTTCTACCAATGGAGACACCTATCTTGGCGGCGACGACTTAGATAGAGCTATAGTAGTTTATTGGAAAGAGCAATTAGAAAAAGCTGGGATAGCCTGCGATCATAGCTCAATACTTCAACAACTGCGCTTATCAGCAGAGCAAGCCAAAAAAGAATTAAGTAGTGCATCTACGGCTTCAACAATTATTGCTGGCCAACCGCTACAAATTGACAAAGAAACTTTTGAAGGCTTAATTAAGCCCCTAATTAATAGAACCTTACAATCATGCCAACAGGCACTGCAAGATGCCCAACTGCGCATAGACCAAATAGATTCGGTAATAATGGTGGGCGGATCTACTCGTGTACCAGCTGTAAAAAATAGCGTTCGCGATTTCTTTAAAAAAGAAGTTAACGATTCACTGAACCCTGATGAAGTAGTAGCTCTTGGCGCTGCTATACAAGCCGATATTTTAGCGGGCAACAATACGGATATGTTGTTGCTGGATATCACCCCACTTTCTTTAGGAATAGAAACATTGGGAGGACTAATGGATGTGCTTATTCCTAGAAATGCAAAAATCCCCAATAAAGCAGGTCGACAATACACTACTTCACAAGACGGACAAAGCAATTTGCTCATCAATGTTTATCAAGGCGAGCGCGACCAGGTGGCACATAATAGAAAATTAGCTTCTTTTACCTTACGAAATATTCCGGCGATGCCTGCTGGACTACCTAAGATTGACATTCAATTTTTATTAGATGCTGATGGTATTTTAAAAGTGAGTGCTACAGAATTGCGCAGTGGTGTGGCACAAGAGATTTCGGTAAAAGCACAATATGGCTTAGATGATAGCATGGTAGAACAAATGTTATTAGATTCGCTAACGCATGCTAAAGATGACATGCAAGTGCGTGCCTTAATAGAAGCGAGCACAGAGGCAGAACAAATGATTAGTACTACAGAAAAATTCTTAATCAATTATGCAGAAGCTATTGATAAAGAAGAGCTAGCGCAAACTAAAACACAAATAGATCTTTTAAAAAATTGTATCGCTTTAAAAGACAAAGACGGTATTCAAAAAAACACAGAATTACTCAACGAAATTACGCGTCCATTTGCCGAACGCGTAATGGATATTGCATTAAAAGATGCCATGCGTGGTAAAAAAATATTGTAAATAAAAAAAGGACGCGTTAAGCGTCCTTTTTTATTTTATACAGCTTGTAAAACGAGCTGAATAGTAGATCTTGTTTTCTGTTGCAATAAGCAAACGGTATCTTTAGTAAGCTCCTCAATAATGGCATTGTCATAATGACGAATAGTCAAAAGATGGGCATTTTCATTTCTAGTTATTTTGTAGTCTTCCTGAAGTGCATTACAAAGCGCTTCAATTTGGTCTTCTTTATGATCTATGCAAGCAATAAAGCTAATAGCCGCATTTTGGATAAGATTTATTTTAATGCGCAATTGATGGAATACATGATATAGCTTACTTAGATTATCTTCCGTGATAAAAGAAAAATCGCGCGTTGTTACTTGCAATAATACTTGTTGCTTCTTCAAAACAATTATTGGTGGATAATGAGTATGAGCAAGCTCATTTTGAATGGTAGTACCTTTTAAATCGGGTTTTAAAAAGCACTTCACATGCAAGGGGATATTTTTGTTTTGAAGTGGTTTTATAGTTTTTGGATGAATGACTTGAGCTCCATAAAACGCCATCTCAATAACTTCACTGTATGAAATTAAATCTATTTTTTGAGTGGCTTTAAATTGCTTTGGATCGGCATTAAGTAAGCCTTCTACATCTTTCCAAATGCTAACCGAATCGGCATTTAACATAGCAGCTAATAAAGCAGCAGTATAATCTGAACCTTCTCTTCCTAAAGTAACAGAAGCATTGTCTGAAGTAGCCCCTATGAAGCCTTGTGTTAATACAATAGCCTGTTGCAATACGGGCAAACATTGATCTAGCACTTGTTTTTCTGTTTGCTTCCAATCTACTTTTGCATCTCTATAAGTGGTGTCGGTACGAATTAAGTCTCTAGCATCGATCCAAGTTGTAGCCAACTGCTTTTGATTAAGAAAAGCTGCAAAAATGCGAGAAGATAATAATTCGCCAATACAAACTATTTGATCATAACTATAATCAAAATCTAATAAATTAAAATCATCAATACTCCACTCCAGCTCTGTAAACAATGCGTTTAAATGCGGGAATACTGCATTGAAATTATCCGGACTTAATATTTGTTGAGCATAGTCGATATGCGCTTGCTCTAATTGTTTAGCTAACCTTTTCGCTTCTTCAATTTGTTTTGCTTTACAAGCTAATGCAATAGCCTCTAAGGCATTGGTTGTTTTTCCATAAGCGGAGAGCACAATCACTAAAGGGGTGTTTACCGATTGTATGATTGGTAATAATTGCTGCATTTGAACTGGGCTTGCAATACTCGCTCCACCGAATTTGTATACTTGCATAATGTTTATTTAAAAATAACAGGTTTTACTTTAGGCCTTCGCTCTGGAATCCATTTAAATTTACTCAAAAATAAATCTTTCAAATTAATTTCTTGAAGCGGCGAAATAGTTTGCTTTACATCTTCTTGAAAAACAATTTTAGCTATCGATTGATTACTAAAATAAATATGCATGCGCTCTGCACTAGACTGATTAACACCTACAAACGCACCACTATCATCTTTAGGATAATAGATACACGTAGTATTGGGATAAATCCATACATCCTTTAAAGCATTATTTTCAAAATTCCCTTTGAGTACACTGCCTTGAATTTGATCATATAATTTTGCGGAAGCTGGCCCTGCTTGAGACACAATCAAAGCATTGTTTGGAATATACATATGATCGAGCGCGCCTTTTTTAAAATAAAGAGAAATAGTATCGCCTGTTAACTGTGCATTTCTAGCCCAAAGTACTGGCTTTATCATACACGTCAAGATACTGTCTTTACTATTGTAGTAAATACTGTCTGCACTTGCTTGGAGCGAATCTGAAAATAGACTAACCTTATTATAGGCCTTATAAAATTTTGGATGTAGGGTATCATTAGGCAGTTCATCTTGATAGATTTCTTTTACTACCTTTTTCTTTTTATCCAATACAATAGGCTGAATTGGTGCAATCAAAAACGTATCTGCAGATAAGAAAAAACTATCTTGCTCTTGCTCTATTTTCATCACAGGCCTTATATAGGCTATCATTTTCTGAATAGATTCCTGATAACTTGCCCATCCTGCATAGAGGGTAATATGCTGCGCTGTATCCTTTGCTATCACCTTACCTTTGGCAATGCTCCAATTCGACTTTCGATTATATTCCAAGGTATCTGCTTCAATATATTGTTCTTTATTTTGAGCAGAAGATCGGCTATAAAATTTACCTACTTCATTTTTAGCATCATATATACCATTACTACTAATTAATATAGAGGAGGCATTAACAACTTTTGATTGATCTAAAATACGAATCAATTTTGTCTGGGTATTATAGCCTATTTTTTTTGACGTGCAATTATATTGTGGATCCGTGACTACTACATCACCTTCAAAAACTGCATCTTTTGTCTTAACCGTGTATTGTCCTTTTTCGCTAGACAGCGTTGTAAGCTCAGCCTGTAGGGTGCCTCCCGTGGTATAAGTGCCAATCTTCGCTTGAGTTTGATAATCTAAGGAGTCTGTCCAGAGTGAGTTCTTACCATCGGTAAGCGTTACATTAGATCTAAAAATAGCTAATTTCTTATCTCCCGCATATTTTACATAATCACTTGAAATCGTAGTTCCATCTGCTTGCACAATTAAAACATCACCAAATGCTTCTGCATCATTTAATACTAAATTAATAATAGCACTATCACAATACAACAAAGTACCTTGATGCTCTAGCTGAACATTACCAATTAATTTTTGAAAGGAGGAATCTCCTTCTTTTTGAAAGCCTTGAAGGGCATCAGCAGATTTAACTACTAAAGGAATAACTTTAGCCTGCGCAAAAATATCCGAAGTGGAAGACCACAAAATAGTAAAAAGTAAAAACAGATAACGTACGTAGAAGCTCATACTAAAACAACAACTATTTAGATGGCTTTCTACCTATAATAGAAATATTAAAATATCGAGATGGCCTAGCCTTAACATCTTCAAGGAGCGCTTGAAGTGAGACTACAGATTTATTCATATTATCATACATCTCCTTGTCATTAAATGCTTTCCCAATTGCGCCTTCTCCTTTATTAACTTTCTGCAACAATACATGCATATCGTCTAAAGAATTTTGCAAATCCTGTATGGTTTTATCAATGGGTGCTGCTGCTAATTTTTCAGAAATCACATTAAAATTCTTTAGCGTTCCAGCCAATTCATTGTTTTGATCAGAAAGCGTTTTTGTAAAATTATTAGTATTCGTAATGATTGCTGATATTTTACTGGATTCTTTATCAACTGATCCTGCAATATGCTCTATATGTTCTAAACTAGATTTTAAAGTGCTAATACTTTTTTGGATATCATTCTTAGTATTATTATTTAACGTACTATTTAAATTTTCTAGTAATACATTCAACTTCATCATCACTTTTGCAATTTCGTGAGCTATTGGATTAAATTGCGACGAAACATTCTCCATCAGTCCGCCTTCCACAACAGATGCTATTGACGAGCCTGGCTCTATATAAGTTGTTGCATTAGTAATTTGCAAACTGATCGCTTTGGTACCTAACAAGTCGGCAGATACTAATTTAGCAACAGAATTTGTGGGTATTTGTACCGATGGATTTATGGCTAAAACAACTTTTACTTTACCATTTGGAGCTAGGGATATAGAGGCTACTTTACCAACAGAAAAACCTTTAATTTGAACTAAAGAAGAATTTTGCAATCCTTGAACATTGTCATAATAACAAGTGTATTCCTCAAAATCGTAAAACAAACTCGTGCCTTTAAGAAAATAGAAGCCTATAAAAAATATAAGTAAAGCAGCAGCGGTAAGGATTCCTATTTTTGCTTCTTTAGTAAATGTCATAAGTTAAAGATAATTTATTCAAAGTTACAAAAGTAAAAAGTAGCACATACGTCTTTATTACTTTTTATGATATAATTAATTAAAAATCGTAGCCTAAGGAAAAATAAACCACTGGTTTTGCTCCGCCGTCAGAATTCCACGCAGCATCTAAGCGCATATAATAACCCCAAAGCGTAGTTCTTAAGCCTGCTCCAATGCCTGCAGCCAATCCGCCATTCCAAGGTATTTTAAACTGGGTATTAACTCCATTAGCACTAGCATTAAATATTTTCGAATCATTTACAGCATCTGGCAATAGGCCGTTCCATGCCGATCCCGCATCGCAAAATAAAATTGCTTGTAAATTTCGTACAAAATCTAATTTTGATGGATAAGCCATCAGTGTATTTGTGATAGGTATTCTAATTTCCGCATTCATCAATGCATACGTATCTCCATTTCTACCATTTTGATTATAGCCTCTTAAATTGGTTACTAGCGATTGAAACATATAGTTATTGCTAGTTGAAATAGTAGTATTGGAATTAAAGTTGGAACTAATTTGGTTATCTACACCGCCTAAAAAATAACAAATCTTATGATCTCCATAGGAATGTGCACCAGCTAATCGAATTGCATAAATAATATTTCTATAAATTTTTTGATACGCTCTAAAATCAAATCCCACATTCCATAATTTACCTTTCTGATCATTGAGCTGATTCATAAATTCCACATAGAATTTATATCGGTAACCTAATCGAATATTTTTGAGTTCGGTTTTGCTGTTATCAAAAACATATTCGACTTTACCCGTAATCCAATTGGTATTAGAAGCTGGAGTGTATAATAGTGATAGGCTATCACTAGCTTTATAATTTAAATTATCGTTACGAAATCCTAAACTTGTTCTTAGCGATTGTATTTTGTCAAATGGGTGATTCCAATACCCCTGCAAAAGAGAGCTTACCGATTTGCCAACTAAATTATTATTGGAAAATATAAGCACACTCTGAGGAACAAAATAGGTATAAATATCTTTATTGAGCTGATAGTATTTTTTGGTGTAGCTAAAATAAGATGCTGTTCTTACACCTGTTATTCCCCAATCATTTCTTCTTTTTAAATTATCATAGGATAAGAAATAAGTAAAGCCTGCCAAATTAGTGGGCAATCTAAATCCTCCTGTAAACTGATGATTTTCTAGTACATCTTTTAAGCTAGCCGTAAGCATGGCGCCTAAATCGGGATTAGAAAATGAATTTCCGTTAGTAGCTACCGTCTGATATTTATTAAACAATATACTATTGTCCATTTTGGCAGAAACAAAATCGGCATGAAAATTCAATAAATACGGCTCAGCTTTCATTTTTACAAAACTACTATCGGTTTGATCAATGGTTGATTGCGTTTTATTTAATAAAGAATCGAGTTCATTCTTGAAAGCTATTTCTTTTTCAAAACCAGTATAAACAATGTTGCCCTCCTTTAAAAAATGAACATCCCGAACTCCATCACCACCTTCTACATCTGCTCTAGCTACTTCAGATAAAGAATCTAATCTGTAATTTTTGAAAAAAGTAGTTTTATGCAAATTGGAATCAAATTGTTTCAAACTTATGAGGGGTAAATTGTAAGTATAAATAGCATTTTTATGCTCCTTTCTAATCACTTCAAAAACCTTATCTGTAGTATGACTATACCCATGAAACATAATACTATTAGGATAGTTGGTAATTGGGAAGCTAACTGCAGAATCATAGTTTTTATAGTCCCTTGCAAAATCTATAATATACTTATTCTGCACCCCACTGCCATTGTACAAATAAGCAATTTGTTTTTTACCAAATTGTATTGGTTGAGAAATAGTACCAACATTATAATTGGTTAGTGGCAATAAATTAGCGCGCTTTGTTTTGGTATCGTAAAAAAACAAATTTTTAAAGCCGGTAGGCATCTTATTTACTTCTTGTTTCACTACTAAATTAGGAGCTGTTCTATTAGAGGAAAAAACAATTCCTTTTCGATCACCACCGCTTAGCATAACGGGCTCTATATCATCCCAAATATCATTCGTTAATTGACTTACTAAACTACGCTTAAGCGTCAGTACAAATAAATCGGATTGACAATTTTTTATAGCCGAAACAATCAATTGATTATCATCTTCCATAAAACTTAAGTTCAATACCCGATCAAAATTCTTAGGCTTTATAACAAAATTCTCAATTTTAGCTTTCAGTGAATTATATACCTTAATGCGTAATTGATTTTTCTTTTTGTATAAGATCGCCAACTTTAAGCCCGTATTCGACCATGTTAAAATAGGGTAATTAGGATCTTGCTGCTCGTTATAGTCGAGCTTCCCAATAGACAGCAATTGCCTAACCGCTTTATTGCCATTTGTGTATTGCAAGTTCACTGAATACATACCTCGGTCATAAGTCACAAATGCTACATCTGTTCCTCTTGAAGAAACAGCAACTTGTTTGACCACTGCATTTTTATTTTTTAATTCTAAATCAAATTTTTTAAGGTTACTATCCAATTGCTGCTGATTTAATGCATCCTTTGCATAAACTTCATTGTAAAAGGTTAGAATATTTTTATACACATTAACTATTGGCTGAGCAAGAGTGACTTTACTAGCAGCATTAATTCCTTTTTCTTCTTTTAAAGACCATAAAAAATCTTCGCTAATAGATGACCCAAAGGTGGTGTACAAATACTTCCAAAATGCTATGCCAGCTTCTTTAGGATACTTTTCTAAAATTCTATTGAAAGGCAATTGAGTATTTTCCTGTACTATATTTTTCCAAGCAATCTCTTGCGATGGCTCCCAATCATATACTTTGTAGGCAATATACGCATCCATAACCCATTGAGGCAAATCTAGACTAATAGCATTTTTAATAATCTCTCTTGTTGTTTCTCCAAACATCATTTTCTCAACCATCACCCTAGCCAAACCTTCTCTAATTTGGTTTTTTACATCTGCATGACTACCCGTGAAATAAACCTTAAGCACATCTCCAGCAAAGTTTATCTTTCCTGCTTGCATTTGTCGTATTTGACTTTCTGCATTTAATCCAATATTAGATTGATTAAACTCATCATGATTATTAAAGACTACAATTTCGTACCGAGTTGGAAATTGACCGCCAATTTTATTTTCTATGATCATGATATGTCGCTCTGCCTCTTCTGCAACATAACGAGCAAGATTTCTTCCCGCTTTATCGTAATGATAAATTCTAAAATGTTTAGTATCAAAAAAATCAAAATTAAATGTTCTTAACTGAACTCTATTCTGACCATAAACTTCTAAATAGGTTTGCGCAAAACTAGTAGCCTGAATAAAAAAGCTCAAAACAAACAATAAAATTGTCCATTTGCATCCTTTAGTATAGGCAACATGTGGTATTCCCTTAAAATTTCTATTTATAAACTGTAACATCTAAATGTTTAAACTATTTTTACACTTAAAATTACGCAAAAAAACAAGGCAAAATGACTTCTATAAAAACTTTTACATTTAATCCATTTCAAGAAAATACTTATCTAATTATTAATGAAAAAAAGGAGTGCTGGTTTGTAGATCCGGGTATGTTTTCTACTGCTGAAAACGATGAAATGTTGAACTACATTAAAAAAAATAATTTAATCCCGCAAGCAATAATTAATACCCATGCTCATTTAGATCACATTGTAGGTGTTCATTTTTTACAAAATGAATTTGGGATTCCATTTTACCTACATGAGTTAGATGAAGCTACCTTGAAATATGGCCCCATTGCTGCAGCTATGTATGGGTTGGGCACCATAAACATGCCTATATCTTATGAATTTTATAAAGACGAGCATTTTAATTTAGGAGACACTTCCATTAGCGTAATGCATACACCAGGCCACGCACCTGGTCATGTTATATTGTATTGCGCATCTGAAAAATGGGTAATCAATGGCGATATGCTTTTTGCAGGGAGCATAGGTAGAACAGACCTCCCAGGATCTGATCATAATGATATGCTTATTAGCATAATAGAAAAAATCATTACATTGCCAGACGAAACTAAAGTTTATTGTGGTCACGGTATTGCAACTACAATTAAAAATGAAAAAACTAGCAACCCCTACCTTTTAAATTTATAAATTATTAAAGACTCACTAATTGATCACCTCTAAGGATAGGAACGATTGGATGCAAATTTGTACTCGTACAATATTCCAAATCTTTAATTAAGCCATATCCACTAAGTCTATTATAGTGAGAGCTATTTTTAAGGAAAGGCAAATAGGCTCCTTTGCTTGCATCATGCAAATGAATTGCCGCTCTTGCACTATCGCAGTTTATAGCAAAATCAACTTGCAAAGCATTGGCTACGGCTCCTGCAAAGAGGGTGTCTTCTAAATTAAAACGATCTTTCCAAGCAGCACAACCTAAAACAACGGGCTTATTATCTTTTTTAAGAAAATCAACAATTGCATCTAAATTTAAAAAAGAACCAATTATAATATTAGCTGCCCCTTTAACCATATGCAATAGTTTTGTGCCATTAGTGGTTGTTAGCACTAACGTTTTCCCTTGTATAAAATCTGCTGGATACTCAAATGGAGAATTGCCATAGGCTAAACCAGGTGCCACTTTGCCATCACGCTCACCGGCAGTTATACTATTAGGCGTTTGATTGCCAATAGTAATACATTCTTCTACAGAAGCTACGGGAACAACACACGCTGCCCCATTATGTAAGGCTGTAGTAATGGTAGACGTGGCTCTAAAAATATCTATTATTACTACATTACAATCCGTAGTATCATATAAATGTAATAATGCTGGAGAAAGACAAACTTCTAATTTATGTTTCATGTTAAAAATTTATAAAAAAAAAGGCGCTACAGGAGCGCCTTTCAAATAAAATTTGATTATTAATAAACCCACATATCGTGTTCTTTATTAAAGATCATTTCAGTAGTTTTTTCTGCTTCATACAATTGCTCCATAGGTGTATACCCTAAGTTGTTGAAAGAAGCACCATAAGGATTGCTTACTTTAATAATATAGCTGCTGAAAAAACGGTTTTCAAAATAAGTATCCCAGTTAATACGAGCCACATCATTTTCTGGATTGTAAACTTCGTATTGTGCTAAGGTTTCGCGAATATTTGGATAGTAAATCCAGAATAAAGGAATGGTAAATTTAAATACATTCTCATCTGTATACTCATCTTTTAACGGAGCAATACCTAAAATACGTACTACCATTCTTCCTAAATTTCTATCAAAGATCCAATCTTCTTTTATTCTAAATTTAGTGATTTGATCTAGAATAACCCCTTTTCTTCTATATACATATGTTGTTTCTTGAGTAATAGGATCTACGCTTGGAATAGTATCCATACGGCCTTCCAATTTCTCCAATAACTGATCTTTAGTCATGGTTGAAGTGAAATTATCTTCATTAAAGGCTTGTATTTTCCCAGTTTTGATGGCATTCATCAAAATCTCTATAAACATACCACCACCAGATAATTCATCACCTGGATAACGGAATGCTAAGTTTTGTTTTTGACGAGTGTCAATTTCACGCCAAACACGCTTCTTCCACATAACATCCGCTTCACGGATAGGTTGCCATGGTAAAATTCTTGATTCGTGTGGAATCTTATCATAAACACCATCTGGTGTTAATGAGTTTTTCCATGTAGCACCAATAACTTCTGGAGCAGCGGTTGTGTTATTATCTTTATTAGCTGCATTTTGAGCAAATGCACTAAAAGAACTGCACATAATAGCTACAGCTGCAACGGTTTTGAATGAAAAGAGGATACGCATAATCCTATATTTGTTTTTAAAATTAATTCAATGTAAATATTAAGGTACCAACAGGTCTAACTTTTTTATCTGGACCAACAGCTTTAATGTTTTCAAAAAACACTTTATCGCCTGCTCTTAAACCTTCTATATAAGAAGCTGCTGCACCTTTATTCATATAAGGACCTGTAATGCTAATCGTTGGTTTTGGATCTCCTCTTTTAGGCAATACAGAGATGTCATAGCTTGTTACAACGAATTTAGCATCAAAATCAAAATTTGCTAATTCTGCAACAATACCACCTTGTGCTTTGAAGACATTGGTAGGAATTACACCACTAGATTTACCACCTACTTTAGGTGTTGGAGGTGGAATTTCTTTAATACGCAATGGAATAGTCCCAACCGTTTTGATTGATTTTCCGCCATCAGCTTTAACATTGATAGTCGCATTTACTTGACCAACAGCACTAACGATAACATCATATTTACCATTACTCGTTTTGTTTAAAGTAGCACCCGGAATATTCACAGAAACATCTTCTAAAGAATAACCCGCAGCAGATACGGTAATTGGATTCGGAACACCAATATACAATACATTCATTTTATCTAACTGTAAAGAAGCTCCGGCGGATCCCACCATATATTGAAACTCCCATGGTTCTGTAATTTTAGTACCATTCATGTCAATAGATAAGGTTCCTTTTACCGTTTGAAGGCCTACGCCCGTTGCTGCTGTTTCCCAAAATCCGATACCATCTTCTACTTTCTTAACACGACCATCGGAGAAATTAGGTTTCACAGACTTGTTGTAAGCAGCCAACATGATTTGCGCTTCTACTTTTTGCCCTACAAGAGCGTAGCTCGTTTTAGGAACAGCAATTGCAGCAATAGCATCAAATTTCATTTGTTTAGCATCTGCTTCTTTAAATAATTCATTAATTATTAAAGATTCTGTATTTCTAACGTCGTTTTGGAATTTAGACATTAAGGTAACAACCGCCATTACAGGCATAGAGTGAAAATTACCATAAGACCAATCCGCTTGTGGATTAGATTCTGATTTCTTAGGGTTATTGATGCGAATAGGTAATTGCTCTTCAAATTGCTTTTGAATTTCAGGGAATAAAACACTAACCGCCATTTTTTTGAAATCAGCTAATTTTTGTTTTAACGTATCTCCACCTTTTTTCTCTACTAACAAAACAGTAGATGCATCGATATTGCTTTCTGCTTTGATTTCTTTTTCTCCATTATCTATTTTATATCCACCAGACTCTTCAATAACACGCTCTTTCCAATTTTCTAAATAGCTATAAAGAAGATCTGCTTCTTTAGAAATTTGTTTTGCTTTGTCATTAAATTCTTTTACACGATCATGTGCCTCTGGACGAGCCTCATTAGCATCAAACGCTAAGTGTAATTCATTATTTTTAGAATTAATGGATGTATTGGACTGTGTAATACTCTGATTAATAATTTTGAATGCGTGCAATATCTCGGATGAAACATTGAGGGCAAGCATAGCGGTCAACACTAAATACATTAGGTTGATCATTAACTGCCTTGGCTCTTTAGGTACAGACATCCTATATAAATTTTCTTAGATTTTAAAAATGGTTTCTTCTTTCTCTTCTTTTATAGATCATTGCTATGCAATTATCTACCTTGCATTGCAGTTAGCATATTGCCATAAATTTGGTTTAATGTACCCAAATTAGTTGCCAATTTAGCAATTTGTTCTTTTGCTTTTTGTGCATCTTCAGCACTTGAAGCCATAGATTCAGAAGCAGTTACTAAATTACTGTAGAATTTATTCATTGCTTTCAAATGATTGTTAGCATCTTGTAATTCTACTTCATAAATTTGATTTAGAGAACCTAAGTTTTTAGACAACACTTGTACTTGCTGATGGAATGAAGCAGTATCTGCAGCAGCATTATTGAATGCATTCATAGTATCAGAAGCCCCTGAGAAAGACGTTGTCATAGTACCAATTGCAGCTGTAGCTTGACGTGTAGTAGTTGTAAACTCATTCGTAACTGAAGTTACTTCTGTTAAGTCTTTCATTTGATCAACAGATTGACCAAATTTTTGGAAATTATCACTTAATCTTTTCAAATTAGCTGGATTAATTTGAGCTTCTTCCATCATTTTATCTAATGAAGCAGTAGCTGATTGACCAGGTAATGAACTTGTTGGTTTATGCGAAATTCCTTTACGTGCAGCTTCTACATGTGGGTTTTCGTCTAATCCTGGATAATATTTTTCCCAATAATAATCTTTGTGAGGCGGGAGTAAACCTAACAATACGAAGATGAATGCTTCCGTACACATACCAATAGTAAGCATGATACTTGCACCTGGTAAATGCTCAATTTTAAATAAAGCCCCTACCAATACAACACCAGCACCTATACCGATGATTAAGTTTTTAAGATATTTTCCACTTGCAGTTTCGAAATATAATGCAATTGATTTCATATTAATTTCTTTTATAATTTTTTAAAATACGGTTTATTGATTTATTATCTTCTGTTTGTTAATGCTGGAGCAATTTGTTGATATACACAACGGAAACCAATATAAGCTTTCGCAGTATCTGCAAATTCATAATCTCTTGTACTTACTTGTAAGTAGAAAGCAACATCTCTCCAACTACCACCACGAATCACTTTACGTTTCATCCAAAGTGGATCATTTTCTTTTACTTTATAATTAATGTCAGGGTTCATATCAGAAATAGAACTGTATGTGCCGCCAAAATAGCTAGTTGAAGTCCATTCTGCTACATTTCCAGACATGTTATATAAACCATAATCATTAGGCCAATAACGATCTACCGGGACAGTATACAAACCACCATCTGCTGCGTAATTGCCTCTTTGTGGTTTGAAATTCGCTAAATAACATCCTTTTTTGTTAATCACATAAGGACCGCCCCATGGATATGGAGACTCTGTTCTGCCGCCACGTGCTGCCCATTCCCATTGAATCTCATTTGGTAAACGAAACTCGCCTTCAAAATATTGTCTGTATTTATCTCTTGATGAACGCCACATCATGGTTCTCCAATTACAAAAAGCTACTGCTTGATTGTAGTTGACACCTACAACAGGATATTTATCAAATGCAGAAAACCAGTTGTATTGTTGAGCTATAGGCTCATTGTAAGAATGAATAAACTGACGCATCCAAACTGTAGTATCTGGATAAGCAGGAATATCATATTTTTTAACAAATGCAGTTCTTGCTTGAGTTGGATTTTTCACCGCTTCATCATAATCAAACACTTCGTAGTGATAAACTAATTTTGATTGATCTAACTCTTTTCTACCCCAACCAGATAATTCAGCTGGAATATACATGCTAGCCAATTGATCTTGCACATCAGCATCTCTGTAATTGATTCTTTTTCTTAAATCTAATTTTTGAGTACCATCTGGCAAATCAATAAAATCGCCTAAGATCGTATGTGCTGTAGAATCTTTAACAAAATTAGTAAATGAACGGTATTGATCATTAGAAATCTCCATGGCATCCATGTAAAATCCAGTCATTTGAACTGTACGAATCAAGGCATCGTTTTTACCACGCACATCTTCATCGCTAGCCCCCATTTTCAATACTCCTGATGGAACATACACCATTCCAATTGGTTCTGGTGCTCTATAGGCCATCATGTTTGGAGAGCCTACCAATTGTCCTTCAGGACCAGATGCTCCACAGCTCGCAAGCATTGCAGTCAACGCGAAAGCAGAAATCTTCAGTGAAAGTTGTTTCATAATCCTATTGTTGTTTTTGCGATTAAGCAAATAATTAATTTTATAATTACACTTATAACAATGCAATTTAGCTCACAATATTCAAAGATTTTTTGAAAAAAACAAGTAATTAGCGAAAAATCTTTTCATTTATTTTCAATTTATAGCCCAAAAAGCTCTTTTCTTCCTTTATTTTATGATTTTCACCCCAATTAAAATCCACCTGAGGGAAAATTAATTTTATCACAGCTCTCTTTATTGCAAATCAACAAAAAAGTACCCTTATTTTCTGCTTGTTTAGCATTGTCTACAATTTCTTCTTTTTCCTCTACCATGAAGTGATGAAATGCGGACTGATAATTGAATTTTACTTTTTCGAATTGACTTTTTGAACAACTTACCACCTGATAGCCATAGTAATCTCTTAAGGCAACCATATTCCAGTATGCATAGGCATACGGATTTCGGATTGCTTTAGCTTTTATTTGTGCAAGCAAATGCGCTGCCTTTGCTATCCATTCTGGAATTTTATAAGCTATTCCCAAAACCATCAAAACCTCTGATAAAACAGCATTAGAAGAAGGTATAGAGCCATCGTATTCATCTAGCTTGGGCACTAATATGTCTTTGTTTTGCGCTGAACTGAAATAATAGCTTTGCTGTTCTTTATCATAAAAAAACACGTCTATACGATTCAAAACTTCTTTTGCTAAATCTAGCCATTTTTTATTGCCCGTTGCAGTATTCAATTCTATTAAAGCTCTTGATAAAAACACATAGTCATCCAAATTAATCATGTGTTTTAATTGTCCATTTTTATAAACATGACCAGGAGTGCCCAAGATATCAAACATGTCAATTGTAGCTTCCATATTAGCAACAGCTGCATCAAGATAGATATCATTATGAAACACTCTTCCTGCTTTAGCAAGTGACCAATTAAATAAAGCATTCCATGACAAAAGGGCCTTATCATCTGTCAGTGGTCGTTTTCTTTTGCTTCTATTTTCAAATAGTTTTTGCTGTATTTCTTTAAACACACTATCTTCTCTAGATAAAAGCAGAATATCGTCTATATGCAGAATAATTTTGCCTTCCCAATTGCCTTGTTCACTAGCCGCTAGGTGTTTCTCTGCAAAAGCCATTTCTTCTGGGTTAAGCAACCCTTTAAGTTCAGCATATGTCCAACAATAAAATGCGCCCTCCTCCCCTTCCGAATCTGCATCTATTGCGCAATAATACAATGCTTCACTTCCTTTCAATTCTCGATTGGCAAAACTAATAAGGTCATCTATTACCCATTTATATAGCTCGTTTTTGGTTAGCGTATAAGCATCGCACAAAACACTGATAAGTAAGGCGTTGTCGTACAACATTTTTTCAAAATGTGGTACTAACCAGGCGTTATCTACCGTATATCTACATAGGCCGCTCCCTATACAATCATAAATCCCTCCACACAGCAAAGCATTCAGACTGAATATAGCATGACTTAACGCTTCTTCATCATGCGTAAGCTGATAAGATTCCAATAAAAATTGTATGCTCATAATACCAGGAAACTTCGGAGCCGATCCAAAACCACCCGATTCTTTATCGCCTAATTGGAGCAATTTTTTTTGGGCTAATTCGAAATCTTCTTTTTCAAAAGTAATTGAACTGGATTCTTTAATGGCATTTGAAGCGTTCTTTAAAAAAGCAGTTAATTGTTCTGCCTGAGCTGTAATTTCTTCTACTCTATGTGTCCAAGCATATTGAATACGCTGCAATACATCCATCCAAGAAATTCTATTATATAGGGCCTGAGGAGGGAAGTAAGTACCCCCATAAAAGGGTTTCTTATCGGGAGTAACAAAAACATTTAAAGGCCATCCGCCTTGTCCGTTCATAGCCTGTAAAGCATCCATATAAAAATGATCTACGGCCGGCAGTTCTTCTCTATCCACTTTTATATTAACAAAGTGCTCGTTCATATAAGCCGCAACCCTATCATCTTCAAAGCTTTCGTGTTCCATCACATGGCACCAATGACAAGCTGCATAACCTATGCTTATTAAAACAGGTTTGTTTTTTTCTTGTGCTTCTTTAAATGCTTCATCGCACCAGGGATACCAATCTACAGGATTTTGGGCATGCTGTAAAAGATATGGACTTAATTCTAATTGTAATCTATTGGGCATAAGACAAAATAACACAAAATCATTTGCTTTTGTATGGTACCCAATTATAATTTATAACGAATTACTTTTTCTTGGTTTTTTTCAAACTTGCTATAAAGTAATTCTCTAAGGCTACCGCCATAGAGGGTGCATTGGGTGAAGGAGCCATAATATCCACGCGAAATTTTGCGTCTTCTATAGCTTTACTAGTTACTATGCCAAAAGCGCCAAACAAGGTTGTTTTTTGCTTAAATGTTGGCATTTGTTCTTTTAATGCTTGAATACTAATTGGACTAAAAAATAAAATACAATCAAAATTCTTTTTAACAACTTCTTTTATTTCATTACTTATTGTTCTGAACAAAGTAACTTCTACAAAATCTATTTTTTGTTTCAACATTCCTTGGCCTAATTCGTTTTTACTAGCTTCGGAGCAAGGCATAATAAATTGTTGATCAGCTTTGTGTTTGGCCAAAATCTCTAGCAATCCATCATTGGAACCATCTGCAGAAAAAAATACTTTTCGTTTTCTATAAAGGATAAATTTCTGAAGATAAAGTGCAACAGCTTCTGAAATGCAAAAATATTTCATCTCCTGAGAAACTTTTATTTTCATTTCTTCACAAATTCTAAAGAAATGATCTACCGCATTGCGACTAATAAAAATGACCGCGGTAAAATTTTCTATTGCAATCTTTTGCTTTCTGAATTCTTTTGCATCAATACCTTCCACTCTTAAAAAAGAATGAAATGTTGGAACAAATCCATATTTCTTTGCCAAATCATAATAAGGTGATTTGTCAGTTTCAGGCTTTGGCTGAGTAATAAGAATTGTCTTTGGAACAATCATAGAATGCTCAGTCACTTTAGTAATAGTACGAACAGTTTTAGCCATTAAGTTATTTTTTGAAAGCCGTTAATATATTACTATTAACTTAAGCCTCGAATCAAATACTTCAATATTACTGCCATAGGAAGTAATTCTGATGCGCAAAGGTAAAGAAAAAAATGAAATCTACTAAACTCAATGAATTTATTAAAGATCTTCCAAGACCTTAAATATCGATTGAAATATAGAATACTAATAATATAAAAGGAGATTATTAATAATGTACCATACATGCTTTTGTCAGAAAAAGCCAAAAGTATTATCATTGGCAATAGTAATACGGCTAGAATTTTATTAACTAAAAAAACATTGAAAATATATTGTTCAGTAATGTGGGTTAATTTAAATGCCCATCCAAAAAATTGAATAGCAGCATATTTAACTAAATAAATAAGTAGCACACACACAACAAGCAACAAGGGCAATAGCCCTAATGGAAAACTAAGTGAAGAAGTAACGCGATGCTCTATTGTAAAAAACAGAAAGACCCCTAGGGTGCAAACAAAAAATATATTCATTAATAAATTGGATACCGCCGCACCATGCAAATGCTCTTTTGAGTCTCTATTTACTTTTGCCAAACCCCAAAACATACCCCACAAATCTCTAAAATATTTTGGATCGGTATAGCGTATAATGCCTAATAATAAGCTCAAGAAATACAAAGCGTAAAATGCTATCGTTTTATCTTTATACACTTTTTGTATTGCCGGATAATAAACGGCCTTGGGCATTGTAGGCTTAGTTTGGGAACACCAATAATAGAGATCAAAATTGGGATGCATAGGAATAGCCGTTGGAGCTATTTTTTTTGGGTGCAGCAAAGCAGGCACATCCGTTGTATCTGCATATAAATGCAATGAAACAAACAAGTTAAATACAAGCCCAAAAATAAATATACGAAGCTGCATAGCTGATATAAAAATCAAAATTAATAGAATTACATCAAAAAGACACAGAAGTTTATCAACATAGGAAATTAATAATCAATTGCTTTATGTAGATTTGTGATACAAGTATTCCTTAATTAATGGCAGGCATTTATATTCACATCCCTTTTTGTAAAAAAGCATGCAATTATTGCAACTTTCACTTTTCTACTTCGCTTGCCTCAAAAAGCCATTTAATAGAAGCTATAAAAGAAGAACTACGTTTACAAGCCTCCTATTTGCAAAATCATGCTATAGATACCATCTACTTTGGTGGCGGCACACCTTCTTTATTGAGCGCAGAAGAACTACAATCGATTTTCGCAAGTATAGAACGCTATTATTCCATAAATGAGCTTAAAGAATTTACATTAGAAGCTAATCCAGATGATTTAGATGCTAATTATTTAAATGCATTACAAAACACGTCAGTAAATCGATTAAGCATCGGTGTTCAGTCTTTCAAAGAGGCCGATTTACTATTTATGAATCGAGCACATTCCATACAACAGGTTGATTATGCCTTAAAATGCGCCCAAGACAAAGGATTTACTAATATTAGTATTGATCTCATTTATGGCACCCCTAATTTGAGTATGAAAGAATGGGAACAACATTTAAATACGATGCTAACTTATGAAATACCCCACTTTTCATCCTATGGATTAACCGTAGAACCTAAAACAACATTAGCTCATCAGATTAAAACAAAGCAATTACCTGCATTAAATCCGGATGAGGCAGCACAACAATTTTTGCTTTTAATAGATTGGGCAAAGGAAAACAATTTTGACCATTATGAAATATCCAATTTCGGAAAACCTGGCGCCCACGCTATTCACAATACTAATTATTGGAAAGGGATTCCCTATCTAGGCATTGGCCCATCGGCTCATAGCTTTAACCATAAATCTAGACAATGGAATATAGCAAACAACCAAGTGTATATTAAATCTATTCTACAAGACCAAACCATTCCTGCTACTGAGGAAGAGCTTTCTCTCGCAGATCAAGTCAATGAATATGTCATGACTTCATTAAGAACGATGTGGGGCTGCGATCTTGACAAAATAAAAAACACTTGGCATACAACATTAGATACGGTTATTATTGAAAAGTATATACAACAACAGTTACTTACACAACATCAACAAACAATCTTTCTTTCTAAGCAAGGCAAACTTTTTGCAGATGCTATTGCTGCCGATTTATTTATAGTCTCATGAAATTAAAGTATTCCTTTTTATTACTAATCACCTTACTTACACTTAATGCCTGCAAACAAATTCAAGCACTTAAATGTAAGAATATCGCTCGCTTTGAGATGGTGAGTGCTTCATTAAAAGAAACACAAATCAACCTTGATTTAATTATAGAAAATCCAAATGCATTTACTGTTGATATAAAAAAATTCGTTACGTACTCTATAAAGACGATCAGCAGATTGGCACTGTTAAAAGCGATAGCCTAATGCATTTTATTGCAAATAAGGAAACTACTATAAGCTTAAATACTAGAATCGAGTCGAAAAAAGTTATTTCCAATGCTATTGATATGCTCTTAAATGCCAATCAAACCGTTCGATTTAAGATTATTGGCACTGCTGCCATAGGCAGGGGAAATGTATTTATAACCATACCTGTTCAATACACCATAGATAAAAAATGGAATGAACTTATGCCCTAAGATTTAGATTTAAATTCAAATTAAATCTGCAAACGTTCAAAAATTCCATAAGCAATTTGTAATTTAGCCAATCTATTCACTTTATTTTAATTAAATAAATATGAAATTACTAGAAGGAAAAGTAGCCCTAATAACTGGCGGAAGCAGAGGAATAGGCGAAGCAATTGCCTTAAAATTTGCTGCTGAAGGAGCTCATATAGCGTTTACGTATGTTTCATCAGATGAACGTGCAAAAGCATTAGAAGAAAAACTAAGCGCTATGGGCGTGCAGGCTAAAGGATATAAATCTGATGCAGGTGATTATGCAGCAGCAGAGACCCTAGTAAATGAAATAATGACGCAATTTGGCACCGTTGATATTTGTGTAAATAATGCAGGTATTAGCAAAGACAACTTGCTCATGCGTATGACTCCAGAACAATGGGATGATGTGCTCCAAGCTAATCTTAAATCTATTTATAATTTAAGTAAGCAAGTAATAAAACCGATGATGAAAAACCGCAAAGGAAGCATCATCAACATGAGCTCTATTGTGGGCATGAAAGGCAATGCAGGTCAAAGCAGCTATGCCGCTTCTAAAGCTGGTATTATTGGCTTTACAAAATCTATAGCACAAGAATTAGGTAGCAGAAATATACGTGTAAACGCTATTGCACCTGGCTTTATTGAAACCGATATGACTCATTATTTAAAAGATGGTGGTGCAGAAAAATGGTTTGAAAAAATACCTATGGCTCGCTTTGGCAAACCAGAAGAAGTAGCTGATGTAGCCCTTTTCTTAGCCTCTGATATGAGCAGTTATGTAAGTGGACAAGTAATAAGCGTTTGTGGCGCTATGAATACTTAATTTAAAAAAATATTAAAATGCAAAAAACAAGAGCTTCTATAACTGCTATTGGCGCCTATTTGCCAGAATATATTTTAGACAATGCTGAGTTGGAAAAAATGGTGGATACCAATAACGAATGGATTCTTTCCAGAACCGGTATTCATGAACGTAGAATTTTAAAAGGCGAAGGCATGGGCACCTCTGAAATGGGCGCCGGTGCGGTTCGTATGCTTTTAGAAAAACGTGGTATTACGGCAGAAGATATTGATTTGATTATATGTGCCACTACCACTCCCGATCATCAATTTCCTGCTACGGCTAATATTATTGCTGATAAAGTGGGCATTAAAAATGCTTTTGGGTTTGATATCAATGCTGCTTGCAGTGGATTTTTATTTTCCCTAACTACAGCTGCCCAATTTATTGAAACGGGCAAATACAAAAAAGTGATTGTTGTAGGTGGCGATAAAATGAGTTCCATTGTTGATTATACCGATCGTACTACTTGCGTTTTATTTGGCGATGCGGCAGCCGCTGTTTTATTAGAACCGGATACCGAAGGCTTTGGCATTCAAGATTCCATATTAAAAAGTGATGGCGCTGGCAGAACCTATTTAAGACAAAAAGCTGGTGGGTCTGCTTACCCTGCCTCTATGGAAACGGTTATGAACAGAGAGCATTACGTATATCAAGAAGGACAAACAGTATTTAAATTTGCTGTAAAAGGCATGGCCGATGTATCTGCAGAAATCATGGAACGAAATAATCTTACAGGAGATGATGTTGCATGGCTCGTGCCGCACCAAGCTAACAAACGTATTATTGACGCCACCAGAGATCGCATGGGTGTATCTAACGACAAAGTAATGATGAACATTCAACGCTATGGCAATACGACTAATGCAACAATCCCTTTATGTTTGTTTGAGTGGGAAAAACAACTTAAAAAGGGCGACAATATTATTCTTGCTGCATTTGGTGGTGGATTTACTTGGGGTGCAACCTATATCAAGTGGGCTTATGATACAAAATAAGTTGACCTAGATAAGAACATAAAAAAAAGACAAGCAATATGCTTGTCTTTTTTATTTGTTTGCTAATTGCTTCTAAAGTGCGATAGCACCCTCAATCAAAACAGTAGCTTTGTTATTTAATACTTCAATAAAACCAGAATTGATTTCGTAAGAAGTAGTATTATTTTTATCGGTTAAAATTTTCATTTTACCTTTTCCTAAAGAAGCAATCATAGCAGCATGTTGGTCTAATACTTCAAAAGACCCTTCGGTTCCTGGTAATTGTATACCATAAACTTTGCCACTATAAATTTTTTTCTCTGGTGTCAATATATCTAATTGCATGAATAATGAATTTTATGCTAAACTTAGTTTTTAGCTTGTTCCATTAATTTTTTACCTTTTTCAATCGCGTCATCAATAGATCCTACAAGATTGAATGCTGCTTCTGGATATTCATCCACTTCACCATCCATAATCATGTTGAAACCACGAATCGTTTCTTCGATTGGTACTAAAACGCCTTTTAAACCGGTAAATTGTTCCGCTACGTGGAATGGTTGTGATAAGAAACGTTGTACACGACGAGCGCGAGAAACGGTTAATTTATCTTCTTCACTCAACTCATCCATACCCAAAATTGCAATGATATCTTGTAATTCTTTATAGCGTTGTAAAATCAATTTTACTTTATTAGCACATTCGTAATGTTGCTCCCCTACGATAGCTGGAGTAAGGATACGAGAAGTAGAATCTAATGGATCTACCGCTGGATAAATACCTAAATCGGCAATTTTACGAGACAATACGGTTGTTGCATCTAAGTGCGCAAACGTAGTTGCTGGAGCCGGATCGGTTAAGTCATCCGCAGGTACGTATACCGCTTGAACGGAAGTAATAGAACCGTTTTTAGTGGATGTAATACGCTCTTGCATCAAACCCATCTCTGTTGCCAATGTTGGTTGGTAACCCACCGCTGAAGGCATACGACCTAATAATGCCGACACCTCAGAACCTGCTTGTGTAAAACGGAAGATATTATCAACGAAGAATAAGATATCTTTTCCTTTTCCTGTTCCATCTCCATCACGGAAATATTCTGCAATAGTCAATCCTGATAAAGCTACACGAGCACGTGCTCCTGGTGGCTCATTCATTTGACCAAATACGAAAGTTGCTTTAGAGTCTTTTAAACCTTCCATATCTACAGATGATAAATCCCATCCGCCTTCTTCCATACTATGGATAAATTTATCGCCATATTTTACAATACCCGCTTCAATCATCTCCCTCATCAAGTCATTTCCTTCACGTGTACGCTCACCCACACCAGCAAATACAGACAAACCTGCATATGCTTTCGCGATATTATTAATTAACTCTTGGATTAATACGGTTTTTCCTACTCCCGCACCACCAAACAAACCAATTTTACCACCTTTTGCATAAGGCTCAATCAAGTCGATAACTTTGATACCTGTAAATAGGATTTCAGAAGCCGTACTTAATTCTTCAAATTTTGGAGGTTTGGCATGGATTGGTCTAGCGTTTGTTTTGTTAGGCTGCGGTAAACCATCAATTGCGTCACCTGTTACATTAAACAAACGACCATTGATTTGCTCTCCTGTAGGCATAGCAATCGCTTTACCCGTATCTACCACTTGCATACCACGAACCAAACCTTCTGTTCCGTCCATAGCTACTGTTCTTACGCTATCTTCTCCTAAGTGCTGTTGAACTTCTAACACTAATTTGTCACCGTTTTCGCGAGTGATTTCTAATGCGTTATAAATTTCAGGAAGCACATTGTCACCCGAAAAATGCACGTCCACAACTGGACCGATAATCTGTTTGATTTTACCAATGCTTGGCATAATAATGGATTATATAATTAAAAAATTAAATTGAAATTTGGCGCAAAGGTAATGCATAAAAGCAAAAGAAAAAAACGAATAGGGAAAAAAATAAATCCTAATCATATGATTTTTATCAGAGGCGAGTAAATTCGAAGGTGGGGGTCCCTTTTATCCCATTTTTACTGTAAAAATCTAAAAAGTGTAATTTGTAATAGTAACCGCTATTGGTCTTCACTAAATAGCATTTATTGGGATTCACTTTGTATAGGCCTGACTGTATGTCATACGATTTCCAATCAAAGCCAATAATATTTCTATTGGGTACAAATTGAACCCCAGGGTAGTTATATGACTTAATTTGCTGATAACCAGTAGTACTATCCGCCGCAACCGTAGTTTGGTAAGGGTTAATTAAAACTGCATTAACAATATAAGGAAAGTTGTTCAAATCATAATAGATATGCCTAAACCTAGTAAATACAATGTCCCAAGCGTTCTTATTGGGTTCCATAGCTACTTTTCTAAGCGTATTATTCGACCAATTGAAATAAACACAATTTTTATCTTTCTCTTTAGTAAGGGTAATAGCCGAAGCGGTATCTGCAGTCAAGGGCGCGCATTCAACTTGATATTCATTGACTGTACAATTTTTAATCCTACACTTTATAAACGTAGTTGGATCTAGCTTTATGATATAAACTTCATTTTTAGACTGCAAATTGCCATTTTGCAAAGAGCCTGTATACCAGCTTCCAAAAGCAGTGCTATCGGGCAGACCAGAGGGAGAGTCAAAAAGATAATTAGCCTCATTTATTGAAGAAGTGGCTTTAACTGCAGAAAATTGGGTTTGGTGGGTGTTGTATACCCAAACCCCATTGCCGCCATTAAGGGTTTTGCCACCATTAATAAAAACATGTGTACCCGAATCGTTTGACTCAAAACTGAGGTCCCAATCATCTACCTTAGCGGTAGCCACTACTCTTTTCATTTCAAAATCATAGTAAATCACTTCTTGATATTGTTCGCCAATCACCACAGAGTCTAATGTGCCGGCACTAGAAAGCAAGGATAAGGTCTTGTCTTTTTTCAAACAAGATGACAAGGAAAGCAGCATTAGGGTGAAAATAAAAGTATAGCCTTTCATAATGGCCGTAAAGATCTAAAAATAGACCTATTAATTTGTCAGTTTTTTGTCATTTTTATTTTTACAAACTTGAAATAAACATGAAGTTTTTCAATTTAGTAGTTGAATTGTTTAAGTTTGCAGATTAAAAAAATATACATGACAAATAGATCATTTATTCATTACCTTATTGTTGCTAGTTTATTCTTAATTTCTTGTGGTAAATCCAATAGTTCTTTTCAAGTAAAAGGGAGCATACAGAATTTGCCAACACAAACCATTTTCTTAGAAGAGATGGGAGTGGCTGGCGATGTAATTGTAGACTCTACTAAAGCAGACAAAGAAGGTAATTTTACGTTGCAAGCAAAAAATGAAGAAGCTACTTTATACCGAATAAAATTTAGCGATAATGCCTTTATCATTTTTAGTACTGCCGATAAGGATATCAGCATAAAAGCAGAATGGCCGAATATTGAGAATTATACCATATCAGGAGCGCCGGAAGCTATTGAAATAAAAAACTTTATCACACGAATTAGAGAAGATTATATTCGCAATTTCAATACGCTATACTTGGTTTTAGATACCGCTAAAGCAAGACAAGATGATGCAATGGCAGAAAAAGTTACAGCAGACATCAATCAACTTAGCGCTTCTCTTACAAGCTTTGTAGAAAGCTATACCGACACCACCCATTATGTTCCTAATGCTTATTTTGCTATGAATATGCTCAACTTTAATGCAGAAAGAGCATTTTTCACTGCGCTATCTTCCAATATGGCTGGTCGTTTTTCTAATAGCAAATTAGCAAAAGCAATTGTGGAAAAAATCAATAATTCACTTGGTGGAAACACAGGAAATAGTGGCGTTAAAAGTCAAATAGCCGTTGGCCTTCAAGCACCAGCAATTGAAGTATTTGGTATTGACGGCACTACCGTTCGCTTAGCTGACTATAGAGGGAAATATGTACTCATAGATTTTTGGGCATCTTGGTGCAAACCTTGCAGAAATGAAAATCCAAATGTAGTTAAAGCCTTTAATGCCTTTCAAAATAAGAACTTTACGGTTTTTAGTGTTTCACTAGATACTGAAAAAGACAATTGGTTAGCAGCCATTAAAAGTGATGGATTAACTTGGAAACAAGGTAGCGAACTGAAAGGATGGGAAAGCAAAGTTGTGCGCGACTATCAATTAGAAGCTATTCCGTCTAACTGCTTGATAGACCCAAATGGAAAAATATTGGCCATTAATATTACTGGTGACGAATTACAAAAAGCACTGCAAGAATTAGTAAAATAAAAAAGGGGCCAAATGGCCCCTTTTTTATTTTACATTTCAAATTCTAAATGCTTTTTATTAGGATTGGATTTGTCAACAAAAAACTTAAAATCATGCCCAAAAGACAAGAGTAATAAATTAACTTTCTCTCCTTTATAGGCTGCATTATTTTCATTTAAGAAGTTTACCGGATAGTACTGTAGCTTTACAGAAAATGATTTTCTCACAAAACCAACAAATACATTTGGTAAAAATTGCTGTGTAGCTGTACTAAACCATTCTGAGCTTTTTTGTTTATCCGAACGATTAACAAATTGCTTTTCTTTATAATTGAAAGGCAAATCTATACCTCCGCCAATAAAACCAAAACGATTCGTTTTCATGTCTCCAAATTTCAATGCTGCACTCACTCCAAAAGCGTATACGCGTTTTTTGAATGTAGTATCCCCTCTTTTTTCAATGAAGCCAATATTCTTAATGCCTACCCCTAATATTGCTCCAGCATGTTTATTAAATTCATTGTGAATCGTATGGCCAATATTGAAAAATGGGGCGTATCTCATAATTGGATCTCCTGAATTGGTTCCACTGGTAAAAGCAGTAGAAAAAATAGAACCATCTAATTGCGACGCATAATGCCATTTAGAGGTATGTAAATCTGTCTTTGTTTGGCCATTTGCCAATACGCTTATTAAAAGCGAACTTACTAGTAACGTTTTTCTCATAGGATAACTTTTTTTTAATTATAAACTTGTTTTAGCAAAAATAGGCATCACGATTTGATTATTTAACAGTAAACTTGTAAAATATCTGCTAATTTTTCAGTTTTTAGCCTTTGGCATAATAATTGAACATAATAAAGAAGAAAATAACAACTATTTAAATTCAATAATAAAGACAGTTTGTCTGAAAAATATAAACCTATGCTATTGCAACAAAATGAACAAGACATGGAATTTTTACCCGTACTTCCCATGGGTGAAGAAGAGATGAATGACGAAGAGCGTAAAAGCTTGCCCGACAATTTACCGATTATTGCCCTACGCAATACGGTACTATTCCCTAATGTAGTATTACCCATTACTGTTTCTAGAGAAAAATCTATCCTTGCTATTACCCAAGCCAATAAAAAAGACAAATGGATTGGAGTGGTTGCTCAAAAAGACGGCAATTTTGAAGATCCAGAAACCGAAGACATGTTTCATGTTGGTACTTTGGCCAAAATTGTAAAAATGATAAAAATGCCCGATGGCAACATCACACTTTTTATCATGGGTAAAATTCGTTTTCAAATAAATTCTTTTACAGAAACAGAACCCTATTTTAAGGCAAACATTACCTATAAAGAAGATCACTTTCCAAAAGAAGATGCCAATTTTGATGCTTTAGTAGGCTCTATCAAAGACTACGCAGAGAAAATAATTCAACAAACCAATACCCTACCTCCTGAAGCGGCAATCATGTTGCGCAATATAGAAAACTACTCTTTTTTAGTGCACTATATTGCATCCAATATTAATGCAAAGTTATTAGACAAACAGAGCTTATTGGAAGAAGACAATATTCAACTTAGAGCAGAAAAATTATTAAACCTTTTGCAAAGCGAATTGCAACTCGCCGAACTAAAAAATGAAATCACCAATAAAACAAGAGGCGAAATCGATAAACAACAACGAGAGTATTTTTTGCAGCAGCAGTTAAAATCGATCAAAGATGAATTGGGCGATGCTAATGAACGGGAAATAAAAGATCTTCAAAAAAGAGCAGAACAAGTCCAATGGACCGAAGCGGCCAAAGACCTGTTTAAAAAAGGCATTGAGAAATTAGAACGTATGCACCCAACAACACCCGATTATTCGGTGGTGTATAATCATTTAGATTTAATGTTGGATCTACCATGGGGTGTTTATACAAAAGATTCTTATGATCTTAAAAAGGCACAAAAAGTTTTAGATCATGATCATTATGGAATGGATGAAATCAAAGATCGTATTATTGAGTATTTAGCCGTACTTAAATTAAAAGGCGATTTAAAATCACCCATCCTATGCTTTGTTGGCCCTCCTGGTATTGGTAAAACATCTTTAGGTAAAAGTATTGCAAATGCTATTGATCGTAAATATGTTCGATTGAGCTTAGGTGGATTGCATGACGAAAGCGAATTGCGCGGTCATCGCAAAACCTATATTGGGGCAATGCCGGGTAGAATTATTCAGCAGTTAAGAAAAGTAAAAAGTGCCAATCCTGTATTTATTTTAGATGAAATTGATAAAATTGGTAAAGACTTTAGAGGAGATCCAAGTTCTGCTTTATTAGAGATTTTAGATCCTGAACAAAACAGTGCTTTTTATGATAATTATTTAGAGCTGGAGTTTGACTTATCAAAAGTACTTTTCATTGCTACCGCTAATAGCTTAAGCGATATACAACCCGCTTTAAGAGATCGTTTAGAGATCATTCAATTATCCGGCTATTCGGTAGAAGAAAAAGTAGAAATTGCAAAGCGCCATTTAATACCAAAGCAAAAAGAAATGCATGGCTTATTAAAAACGCCTTTAAAATTCAATGATAAGTTATTGCAAAAAATAGTTCAAGACTATACGAGAGAAAGTGGTGTGAGAGAATTGGATCGATTAATGGCTAGTGTCATGCGAAACATTGCTAAACAAGTAGCATTAGAAGAAACGGTTGCAAATACGATTGACGAGAGTAAAGTAGAGGAAGTTTTGGGTAAGCCAAGATTTTTAAATGATATTTATAGCAAGGGTCATCCGGCTGGAGTAGTAGTAGGTTTGGCATGGACCTATGTAGGTGGTGATATCTTATTTATTGAGTCTAGCTTATCTAAAGGGAAAGGCACCCTAACCCTTACGGGCAACTTAGGCAATGTAATGAAAGAAAGTGCCACTACGGCCCTTTCTTATCTTAAAGCACATGCACAAACCTTTGGAATAGCTAATAATGCCTTTACGGAAAATGATATTCATATTCACGTTCCCGAAGGCGCTGTACCCAAAGATGGCCCAAGCGCTGGTATCACGATGCTTTCTGCCTTAGCTTCTTCTTTTACCGGCAGAAAAATAAAACCATACTTAGCTATGACAGGTGAAATTACCTTGCGAGGACAAGTGCTACCTGTTGGTGGTATAAAAGAAAAAGTATTGGCAGCTAAGCGTGCAGGCATAAAAGAAATTATCTTATGTATACAAAATGAAAAAGATATTAATGAAATTTCTAAAAACTATATTAAAGGATTAAAATTTCATTATGTAAGCGAAATGGACGAAGTTATTCAAATAGCACTTATGAAAAAATAAAACAAAAGGCACCTAATAGGTGCCTTTTGTTTTATAATAAAAGTTAAGTTTATTTTTTACTTTTTGTATTTAATTTAAATGTATACCCTAGAGCGTACACTGCATAAGCATCAAATTTTTGTGATCTCACCGATAAACTAAATCCATCAAGATAGTCGGAGATGCAAGTTTTGTAACATGCTTCTAAAAACAAAGAAGATTGAGCATTTAACTTATATCTAAATCCTAAGCTTGCAGGGATGGTAAGTAATACTTTTGGTTGGCTTATGGATTGTTCTTTAACTAAACCTACTTGTTCAGAAGAAACCGCAGCAAAGTAATTGGTATCGATTTTACTTATATCTCTTTTAGGATTGATTTTTGCAAAACCAAAACCAAAAGCAACAAAAGGTTGGAATTTCTTATCGTCGCGAAACAGATTAAATTCAAGCATCGCAGACATGTCAATTAAGGATGTAGAAAAACTATAATTTCTGTGCTTTGCCCACTCAGGAGAATCAAATTGTGCATCATCACCTTTTAAACTAGCAATATTTAAAGACCCTCTTAAATAAACTCTTTCCCCTTTTAAATGATATCTAACCATTCCTTGAAGACCTAACTTCAGATCCTTGGAACTACCTAAAACAGAAGGTGTTAAATCACCTTGATACACATTACCAGTAAGTGCACAAGTAAAGTCTACTTCTTTTGCCTGGTTTTGGGCATTAACAAAAAGAGGCAATAAAGCTAATAGTACAATTGAAAATTTTTTAAGCATCATATTTTTTTACAAATATACTCATTAATTTACTGTTGGCAAAAAACTATACTTCTTTTTATAATCCATCATTTGTTGGAAGAAAGAAGTAGGGTAAGTAACTTTCACATCAATGATCTTATCGCCTTCTAAAACAGGCTCTAATACAGGCTGAATAAATCCTCTGTAGGGCTTAATACCAAGTGTTGCATATCGGCTTATAATTTCTTTATGCAAAACAGGATCTACATTCACGCCATAGGTTTCCACTAAAGCAGTTGCAGCTTTATAATCACCTTCTGATTTTATACGTTGTATCTCTCTTAATAATTGCCCAAATAAGTTACGCAACTTGTTATAGTCGTTTATGCGCACATAGGTTTGATTATTTACTTTAACCAACTCTACTACGTTGTCTTGCTTTCCTTTTTCAAATACCCAACGCGCATTCAATTGGCGATTACGCATGTGAGCCTCTTCTAATTTTTCACCTGGTTTTAATCTTGTTAATTGCGTCATTAGCCCATTCATCATATATTGGTCATAACCTGCTTTACCCACCTCTTCGCTTTCTGCCACGCCAATCTCTATTAGTTTCTTATCCATGATATAATACAACCCTACAAGATCTGCACGTGCTTCTTCTAAACAAGAAGCGTAATTTTTTAATGTCTTATCTGGTGTTTCTACACCTTTGTTGATCTGACCACTTGCATGCCCAATACATTCGTGCATATCGGTATGCAAATCGCTAGCTAATGCACCATATTTTTTCAATCTATTTTTTACCGTTTCATCGATTACAAATTCATCTAGCATACCGCTTTTGCTGCTATTTACATTATACGAATGAATAATATTGCTTAGCGAAACAGATTTTGATCCATACTCTTTTCTAATCCAATCGGCATTTGGTAGATTTACTCCGATTGGTGTTGAAGGTGCATTGTCGCCACTTTCTACAATTGTAGTAATCGCTTTTGCGGTAATACCTTTAACTTGTTTTTTCTTATGCTCCGGCATTAATGGCGAATGATCTTCAAACCATTGCGCTTTGGCTGCAATCGCCGCGATGCGCTTTGTTGCTTCCATGTCTTTCATAGACACCATACTTTGAAAACTTCCTTTCTTACCTATAGCGTCAAGGTACACTTCAATAAATCCATTGACTACATCGATTCTGCTTGCTGTATCATGCACCCATTCTATACTATAATCATCAAAGGTTTTTAAATCGCCGGTTTTATAAAAATCTACAAGCAGTTGTATTGATTTTTTTTGCTGATCATTTTCTGCAACACCTGTTGCTTTTTCTAACCAATATACTATTTGAGTGATCGATTTATCATACATACCGCCTACTTTCCAAATTCGTTCTGTGAGTTGTCCATTTTCTTTTACCACTTTACTGTTCAACCCCCAACTTGGTGCATTTCCTTTTGTATCTTTTAAATTATAAAAGGCTTCTACTTCATTCTGCGTCACTCCTTCATAATAATTATTAGCTGAGTTGGCGATATTATCTACACCAGCTCTAAGATCTACACATTTAGGCATAAAGCTAGCATCAAAAATAATAGGCTGTATTCTTTTGGTAAATGCTTCAATGTTCTCACCTTCATTAAGCGGCAAGGCATTGCTTGGAGTTGTACTTACTAAGTTTTTGAAATAGTCGTAAGTACAAGCAGGAATGAATTTCTCATTACTATAATGATGGTAGTTGCCATTACTAAACCATACACGTCCGCAATACGCTTCAAATTGCTTCCAAGACGTATCGTTTTTATCTCCTTTATAATTTTCATAAACTGCTTCAATGGTTTTTCTTACCAACAAACCATATTTACTTTTTTGATCGTAAATAATATCTCTTCCGCTCAAGGCTGCTTCATATAAATAATAAGCCAATTGTTTTTGTTGCAAGGTTAATTGATTAAAACCAGGTACTTCATATCGAAGTATTTGCAAATCAGCAAAAGCCTCAGCTTCAACTACAAAGGAAGCATCATACGTTACTGCTTCGCTTTCGGAAGTCTTGCTTTTTGGATTACAAGAAATTAATAAAACAGTAGCTAGTACTAAAGTATACAAAATGTTACTTTTCATGAGAATAAATTTAAGTGTAAATATAGTATTTATTAAGGCATATTTAATTTACCGTATTTTATATATATTTATAAAAATTCACTCTTTATGAATACGATTCCGGTAGTTGATTTAAGTCAATACACACAAGGCAATGACGCAGAAAAAAACAACTTTGTGCAAGCGCTTGGTACTGCCTATGAAGAAGTAGGCTTTGTAGCTGTAGTAAATCATGGCATACCTAATGCTTTGATAAAACAGCTATACGAGCAAGTTGAGGCATTCTTTAGCCTGACCGAAAATCAAAAAAAACAATATGAAAAAATAGCCTTGGCAGGACAAAGAGGTTATACCTCTTTTGGCAGAGAACATGCTAAAGGCTTTGACGCTCCTGACTTAAAAGAATTTTTTCAATTTGGTCAGATCATTGAAGATGGAGAGCAGGTAGATGAATTTTACCCCGATAATGTTTTCGTAAATGAACTACCTGAATTTACTCATACCCTTGAACAAGCCTATCGTGCTTTTGAACAAAGCGGGAAAGCGCTTCTAGAAGCCATAGCACTTTTTTTAAATTTAGACCCGCATTACTTTTCTCCTGAAATTCATAATGGCAACTCTATTTTAAGAGCCATTCACTATCCACCTATTACACAAGAACCAAAATCATCGATTAGAGCAGAGCAACATGAGGATATTAATTTGATTACTCTATTAGTTGGTGCATCGGCTGAAGGTTTGCAAGTTTTAAACAAACAAGATGAATGGGTAAATGTACAATCCAGTGACGATCAAATCGTTGTAAATGTTGGAGATATGCTCCAACGATTGACCAATAACCGATTAAAATCTACTACCCATAGAGTGGTAAATCCACCTAAAGAAAAGTGGCATACCCATCGCTACTCTATACCGTTTTTCCTACATCCCAAAGGAAGCATGTCCTTAGCATGCTTGCCTAGTTGTATCAACGAAGCGCATCCAAAACAATATGATGATTATAGCGCTGCACAATATTTAGACGAGCGGCTTAGAGAGATTGGATTAAAGAAATAAAAAAAGGGCTACAATTGTAGCCCTTTATATTTGAATTTAAAACTTAGTTTTTAAACTGAGGAATTAAAGAATCTGCTAATGCTTTCATTTTAGCTAATCCATCTTCAGGTAAGTTACCTTTTTTGAATTCTAATAATAATTCAGGCATTTTAGTTTCTAATTCATTAATAAATGTTTCTTCAAATGCACGTACATTTTTCACCGGCACTTCACGAATCATGTTATTAGTTCCTAAATAAATAATCGCAACTTGTTTTTCTACGCTATACGGAGTAAACTGAGGTTGTTTTAAAATCTCAACATTTCTAGCACCTTTATCGATTACATTTTTAGTAGCCGCATCAAGATCACCACCAAATTTAGCAAACGCTTCTAACTCACGGAAAAGAGCTTGGTCTAATTTTAAAGTACCTGCTACTTTTTTCATTGATTTAATCTGCGCACTACCACCCACACGACTTACAGAAATACCTACGTTAATAGCAGGACGGATACCCGCATTAAACAAGTTAGATTCTAAGAAAATTTGTCCGTCTGTGATAGAAATTACGTTGGTTGGGATATATGCAGATACGTCACCAGCTTGTGTTTCAATAATTGGTAAAGCCGTCAATGAACCACCACCTTTTACTAAATGTTTGATAGACTCTGGTAAATCGTTCATAGTTTTAGCAAGCGCATCATTATTAATAACTTTTGCAGCACGCTCCAACAAACGACTGTGTAAATAGAATACGTCACCAGGATATGCTTCACGTCCTGGAGGGCGACGTAATAAAAGAGATACCTCACGATAAGCCACCGCTTGTTTTGATAAATCATCATAAACTACTAATGCAGGACGACCAGTATCACGGAAGAACTCACCAATAGCAGCACCAGCAAATGGAGCAAAGAACTGCAATGGAGCTGGATCAGCTGCAGCAGCAGATACGATAATAGTGTATGGTAATGCACCATTATCTTCTAATGTTTTCATTACTTGCGCAACGGTAGAAGCTTTCTGACCAATGGCAACATAGATACAATAAACAGGTTTTCCTGCTTCATAAAATTCTTTTTGATTGATGATCGCATCAATACATATTGCAGATTTACCTGTTTGACGGTCACCGATAACCAACTCACGTTGACCACGGCCAATAGGAATCATAGCGTCAATCGCTTTGATACCAGTTTGTAAGGGCTCTTTTACTGGCTCACGAAATACAACACCTGGTGCTTTACGCTCTAGAGGCATTTCATATAATTCACCAGCAATAGGACCTTTACCATCAATTGGTTCGCCTAATGTATTTACCACACGGCCAACCATGCCTTCACCTACTTTAATAGAGGCAATTTGACCAGTTCTACGAACGGTTGCGCCTTCTTTAATACCAGCACTATCACCCATTAATACCACCCCAACATTATCTTCTTCAAGGTTTAATGCGATTGCTTTAACTCCGTTTTCAAAAGAAACTAATTCTCCTTGACGAACGCCTGTTAGACCATAAACACGAGCAATACCGTCACCAACTTGTAATACGGTTCCTACTTCTTCTAAACTTGCTTCTGTGTTAGCGTTGCTTAATTGTTGTCTGAGTATCGCTGATATCTCATCCGGTTTAATCTCAACCATAATTGTATGTTTATTAAATTAAGAAATTTTAAAAATTTATGTTTATTATATTTTACTGATATAATTGTTGTTAGTAAATTGATTTCTGATATCGTTTAATTCTTTGCGAATACTTGCATCGTACAATTTATCATCCATCTCAATAACAAATCCACCAATTAAATCAGCATTCATAGCTGTTTCTAATTCCACTGTTTTACCTTCAAATCCAGCAGCTATTTTAGTTGCTAATTGTTGTTTTACAGCGTCATTAATAGCAGTAGCGGTGGTTATCTTAACCGTTTTAATTTGTTTCAATTCCTTCACCAATGCTATAAATGCGGCACTAATTTCATATAATTTAGCTTCTCTACCTTTTTTAACGATTAAGGCTATAAAAGCTTGAGTAATAGGCTGAATAGATGAATTGAAGATAGCCGATAAAACAGCTATTTTCTTATCTGCATGAATAATAGGACTATTCAATACTTGAAGCAATTCAACATTATTTTTACACGTATTAAATACGCATTGCATGTCGGCAAACAAAGCGTCTACACTTTTTTGTTCAGTAGCTAAATCTAATAACGATTTGGCATATCGTACGGCTAATCTTGATTGTTGCATGCTTTATATTTTTCTAAACGAACAATTAGTTCATTTTAATTTCTTCGGTTAATTTTTTTACATAGGCATCTTGTGCGCTATCTTGACTTAATTGATTGCGAAGAATTTTCTCAGCAACAGCCACAGAAAGTAAACCTATTTCGTTTTTAACTTCTGTAATAGCAGCCATTTTAGAACGATTAATTTGTTCTTGCGCATCTAAGATAATCTTGTTTGCTTCCGTTTTTGCTAATTCTTTCGCATCCGTAATCATTTTCTCTTTTATTTCTTTAGCTTCTTTAAGCATCGCTGAACGCTCTTCATGCGCTTGCTTCATCAATTGCTCGTTTTCAGCTTTCATGGCACTCATTTCGCCTTTCACTTTTTCAGCTGTTTGCAAAGCATTTGCAATACCTGTTTCACGCTCGTTCAACATGTTTAGAATTGGTTTCCAAGCAAATTTTTTCAAGATCAAAAACACGATCATAAAGGCTAATAATGCCCAAAAAAACAATCCTAATGCGGGTTTTAATAATTCCATTTTATATAATTTTGAATCTAAAATTTAGATACGTTACATTGTAATAATAAACAAGCAGCCTCAGCCCTTTGCATTGGCTGCTTGTAATGTGGTTGATTACGCAACTACTGCTAATAATCCAGCAATAACACCGAAAAGAGCAACACCCTCTACAAAGGCTGCAGTCAAAATCATGTTTGCACGGATATCTCCAGCAGCTTCTGGTTGACGAGCGATAGATTCTACCGCACCTTTACCAATTTGACCGATACCGATACCAGCTGTTAATGCAGCAATACCAGCGCCGATTGCGCCAAGACCAGCACCCATAGATGCTTCCAATAAAATTGTGTTTAACATTGACATGTTGTTATGGTTTTAAAATTAAAAAATACTACGCTGTTGCTTCTTCATGATGATGATCGTGCTCTTCGTGACCATGAGCATCTTCAATTGCCTGCCCGATAAATACGGCTGTTAAATTAGTAAAGATGAACGCCTGAATAGCGGCAACCATCAATTCTAAAAAGAACATAAATATAGAAAAGGCCAAAGAAACGATTGAAAATCCATATCCAGCAGCTGGGTTTTGACCCATTTTACTAAAGATAAAGATGAGGGAAATAATACTTAATATAATAATGTGCCCAGCCAAGATATTAGCAAACAAACGAATAGCTAATGCAATAGGCTTAATAAATAAAGACATGATCTCTATCGGTACTAATAAAAATTTGATGGGTAATGGAACTCCTGGAGGATTTAATAAGTGACCCCAGAAATGTTTGTTAGCGTTTATTAATAAAACTATAAATGAAATTAATGCTAAACATGCAGTAACAGTAATGTTACCCGTAAAGTTGGCACCGCCAGGCAATAAACCTAACATATTATTAATCCATATGAAAAAGAACAAGGTTAATAATAAAGGCATGTATTTTTGATACTTAGCACCTAAAGTAGGTTTTGCAACATCATCTCTTACAAACATTATCACTGGCTCTAATGCATTTTGGAAACCAGAAGGCGCTACATTAGCACCATTTTGTTTGTATTTTTTAGCAACATTAAGCATAATGATCAATAACAATACAACACCAATCAACATAGATAAAACATTCTTGGTAATAGAAAAGTCATAAAATGACTCACTTTTATCTTCCGATGCTATTTTATTATGCTCATCTAAGGTATAACCATTATATACTTCTCTATGTCCTTCGTGGCCAAATTTAGCAGAACTAAATATAGATAAGCCTTTTGTTTTGCTGTAAATAATGATAGGCAAAGGCAAACTGATGTGATTTTCTCCAATACTGAAAAAGTGCCAATCATGTGCATCACTAACGTGACCAAAGATAATTTCAGATGCATTAAACTTAGATGCTTCCTCCTTTGTTTCAGCTTTTGCCTCAGCAGCATGATGCTCTTGAGCATAAGCCTTTGTAAATGGAATTGCCATTAAAAGTGCCCATGCTAAACCTACTAAATATAAATATTTTTTACCCGTCATTGCTATTCAAATATGCTAAAAAAATGTAATCAAAAGGATACGTCTGCCCCTCAAATTTTGCGCAAAGATATAGTGTATAATTTGATTTTCAAAAATTGATTCTATAAAATATTCCCCTGAAAATCCTTAATTTTATTAAAATTCTTTAAAATATGATATTAATCATTTTAAGGCCAAAAGTAATTGCTAAAGAAAACTAAGTTTGTAATTTAGCGCTTTATTTTAAATCAAACGAAATCGATTTTTATGCAAGAAAACGGAATTAAAAACCCAAACGCAACATTACTAGATTTGGGCATTAATGCAGCTATTGCAAATTGGAACTTAAGTTCAGCAGAATTAACCGCTAAAACATTGGAACTCAACCAAGGTGTTTTAAATGATTTAGATGCATTGTGTGTAAACACTGGCAAATTTACAGGTCGTTCTCCCAAAGATAAATTTACCATAAAGGATGCAATAACTGAAAATACCGTTGATTGGGGCGATGTAAATATCCCTTTTGATGCACAAGCATTTGACGCCCTTTATACAAAAGTTTGCAATTACTTGTCTGGCAAAGAGTTATGGGTTAGAGATGCATATGCATGTGCAGATCCTGCTTTTCGTTTAAATATCCGAGTAATTAACGAAACTCCTTGGGCTAATCTATTTTGCAACGACTTATTTTTAAGACCTACAGCAACTGAAATTCAAACGCAAAACCCTGATTGGATTATCGTGCAAGCACCTTCTTTTCAGGCAGATCCTGCAGCAGATGGTACGCGTCAAGCAAATTTCACCATTGTCAACTTTACTAGAAAAATCATTTTAATTGGTGGCAGTGGCTATACAGGTGAAATGAAAAAAGGCATATTTGGCGTATTAAACTTCTTATTACCTCATGAACATAGCGTTTTATCTATGCACTGCTCTGCAAATGAAGGGAAAGACGGAGATGTAGCCTTATTTTTTGGTCTTTCCGGCACCGGTAAAACAACCTTAAGCGCTGACCCTAACAGAGCATTAATTGGTGATGACGAACATGGATGGGCTAAAGGATCAGTATTTAATTTTGAAGGTGGCTGTTATGCAAAGTGTATTGATTTAAGTGCTGAAAAAGAACCTCAAATTTACCATGCTATCAAACCAGGTGCATTATTAGAGAATATCGTATTTAACGAAGGTACCAATACCGTAAATTTTGCCGATGGATCTATTACTGAAAATACCCGCGTAGCATATCCTATCGATCATATTGAGAATGCTAAAACACCATCATATGGTGGCAACCCTAAGAATATTTTCTTTTTAACTTGTGATGCTTTTGGTATTCTGCCTCCTATTTCTAAATTAACTACAGAGCAAGCTATGTATCACTTCATCAGTGGATATACCGCAAAAGTAGCTGGTACAGAAGTAGGCATTACAGAACCTCAAACCACCTTCTCTGCTTGTTTTGGACGTGTATTTTTACCGCTGCATCCTACAAAATATGCAGATTTATTAGGTAAAAAATTAGCTGAGCATCCAGAAGTTAATGTATGGTTGATCAACACTGGCTGGAGCGGTGGCGCTTACGGAACAGGAAGCCGCATGAGCCTAAAACATACGCGTGCTATGATTACGGCTGCTATGAATGGCGAATTAAACAACGTGGCATATGAAGCACACGACACTTTTGGTGTATTAATTCCGCAAACTTGCCCTAATGTGCCAAGCGAAATATTAAACCCTCGTGCTACTTGGACCGACAAAGCCTCTTACGATGAAAAATCAAAACACCTTGCTGAATTATTCGTTAAAAACTTTGAAAAATATGCCGCACAAGCAAGCGAAGCTATTTTGAGCGCTGCACCAAAAATCTAAACAATAAATACCCTTTTTAATAAAAAAATCTACCCTCTGGGTAGATTTTTTTTATTGTATCTTAGTATCGTTTTGAAAAATTTTATTCTGCTATTAGGCATCGCCGTTTCGATGTTGGCAATTGCCGGCATCATGCCAAGCTATTGGCTGTTGAAATGGCATGCAAAAAAAAATGCACTCCAACAAATTGCCATTATGCATAAAGATGCATTAATACCTATTGGTGCAAGCCAAATAAATAAAGGAGCTTGGGAAAATGAACAGGAATTTTATTACCAGGATGTACAGTATGATATTGTGAACGTAACGGTAATAGGTACTGATACGGTGTATTATTGTTATGCAGACCAAGCTGAATCAAGCTTAAACAACAAACTAAAAAATGCTGTAGAAGAGCAAATACAACATAATATCCCTTTAAAAAACAAAACCAAACAACTCATCTGTCAACTGCAAGATTTATTCTTTTCGGAAAGCTCATCCATAAATCTTCCCTTGCGCATTTTTATGCAATCTCTTAATTTCCAAAACAGTAGTATAGCTATTAAAGATTGCTTTTTAAAAGCAATAGAACGTCCGCCAATTGTTTAGTACAAACCATCGAATTATCTAAACAATTATTCATTTTCAACTTTATTAATCATGAAATTTACTAGTTCCTTACTGGTAGTTTCATTCTTATGTGCCAATCTATGCGCACAGGAATCAACTACTAAAGAAAGTATATCGCTATTACCTATAACTGTGAAAAGTAGAAAAAAAACAGAAAAGGAAAGAGCCGAATTCAAACGTCAAGGACAAAGCATGGAAGCACTTACCGAGGCAGAATGGAATAGAAACAATAGCGCATTTATAGAACACGCCTTGAATACCATTGCTGGGGTTCAATTAGATAAACGTACCGCATTGGGCGGACAACGCATTGTAATTAGGGGCTATGGCAATGACCAAAAATTTAATAATTGGGGTATTAAAGCATACTATAACGACATCCCCATAACAAGTGCAGATGGCATAACCCTTTTAGACGACGTAGATTTTTCTTTGGTCAACAATATGGAAATAATTAAAGGTCCGGCTACAACATTATATGGCGGTGGTATTGGTGGTGTAGCTCGCTTTAACATTAAAGCCAATGAGGTTCAAGGAACGCATGTTTTTCAAAAAGTAAATACCGGAAGCTTTGGTCTTTTACAAACACAAACAAGAATAGATTTGGTAAGTGAAAAAGGGGCAATGGTATTTAATTATGGTCATATCCAAGCAGATGGTTATCGGCCAAGAGGCGCAAGCAACAAAAATATGTTCTCCATTTTTGGGAATTATACCCTCAACAAAAAAGAGAAAATCCAATTCTATGCGAGCCATAATTATAGCTTTGAAGAATTAACCGGTCAAATACCCTATCCAGATTATTATGCAGGCATAGACCTTGGCAATCGGGCATATGCTAAACAAAATGCCCGAAATGATTTATTATCAACTCGATTTTCAATTACTCACGATTTTCAATTCAACAAGAATTTGAATAACACAAGTAGTTTTTTTTATTCTAATACCAATCAGCTATATATTGCTGCAGGTGCATTAAATAACAACAACTCACCAAATATTGGTTTTCGAAGTGTATTCACATACAAACAACTTAGACAAACAACGTTTGTTAACGACTTGAGTTTTGGCACCGAAATACAAGAAACTAGAACCTTAGGATCGCGATATGCTTATCCAAATATAGATACTACTGCATTTGTTGTGCAGTCTATAAATAAAGCTACCTATTTAAAAACCAGTACCAATCAATTTTCTATCTTTTTAAATGATCGAATTCATATCACACCTATACAAACAACTGTTATTTTGGGAATTAGTATGAATCCGCTTAAGTATGCAAGGGAAGATTTACTAGCAGTACCTGGTTTAGTAACCGGGTATAATAAGGATATTTCATTTAATAAAAAATTTGAAACGAGTTATAATCCTCATATAGCCATACAAAAAACAATTAAAAACCAAATTATAAACCTTAGTTATAGCGAAGGTTTTAATGCACCTACAGCAAGCACTTCTTTTATTGGCTCGCTAAATATTACCAATGATCAATTGCTACCAGAAAAAGCTAAAATGTTTGACTTTAGTATTCAAGGATTATTATTAGATACCCGATTAGACTATCAATTTTCATTATTCTCTATAAACATTGAAAACAAGCTTACCCAATTAGCTGGCATAAGCGGCACACTACCTTATACCTTTTGGTCAAATACAGGCGCTCAACATAATAAAGGATTAGAATTAAGTATGGGATATAATTGGCAGCCTAAAATCAATGCACTTTCATGGATTAAAAAAATTGAACCCTTCTTTTCAACGAGCTTTAATCAATTTAATTATTCCAATTTTAAAACGAGCATCAATGGAACTCCAACAGATTTTACCGGTAAGCAAGTAGTAGGTATTCCTAAAATGAAATATACAATTGGGGTAGATATTCAAGCCAACAAGGGCCTATATGCAAATGCCACCTATTATTATTTAGGGGATGTTTATGCAGATTTTGCTAATAGCAATTTAGTAAAAGGATTTACTCAACTCAATGCAAAAATAGGTTATCAATATAAATATAGAAATGCCGATATAGATATCTATATAGGTGCAAATAATATCACTAATCAAATAAATTATACCTTTTTATTTTTAGGTAATAATGTAAATGATAACGACCCAGGAAACGGATATGCAAGCACAGTAAGTACAGACCTTACGCCCGGCGCTTATCAACTGAATTGGTGGGGTGGATTAAAATTCAGTTATCACTTAAAATAGTTCATACACATATCGGGCAGCATAGGCTACCCGATATGTTTTAAAGCTTCTCGCTTACTTAAATTAGCTAGTTGGGTATGATGTACAAAATCTCTTACTTGTTCAGCATTCGTTCTTGCATATTGGCGCAATGCCCAACCAATAGCTTTATTGATAAAAAACTCTTTTGAATTTAGATTATTATTAATGCAGGCCTGCAATAAATCCCAATCTGTTTTTGCACCATATTTTAATTGAAAAATAATACTCGTTCTTCGTATCCACAAATTATCGTCTTTACTCCATTTTAAAATAGTTGCCTGCTTTTCTTCAGGAAACACCAGAAAATAGTGCCCCACAAGTATGGAAGCAATAGCATCTACAGAGTCCCACCACGATTTATCTTTCAATAAGAATACCAATAAATGAATCGTTTTTTTAGTCCACATTTTTCGACATGCCCAACACAATTCAATAGCCGTGTACTGAAACTCGCGCTCAGGAAGCGACCACAAGTACTTTATTTCTGCTTCCCAAGAACTTGAAGATGGTAAATTATTTTTAATAAACGCTTTGTAAATGGTCTTGCGCAAGGGTGCTTTTACTCCCAAATAAGGAAATAAATGCTTCATGTATTTTTCCATAGGTTTTGCAATTTCTTTTGATGCTGCAGCATACATTTGATCTTGCAAAGGCATTAAATAGTTTGATGTCTTTTCCATAATTAATTAACAAATTTAAGTGTTTAATTAGTTTAGAATGTTATTTTTGCAAGCAGTCCTTAAAAACTAATCATTCAACTTTTATGAAAAATACACCCTTTACAAATCTACACATTGCATTAGGCGCTAAAATGGCTGAATTTGCCGGTTACAATATGCCTATATCCTATAGCAGTATCAACGAAGAACATGCAACCGTAAGAAATAATGCGGGTGTTTTTGACGTTAGCCATATGGGTGAATTTATTTTAAAAGGTTCAGATGCATTAGATCTTATACAACGTGTAACAAGTAACGATGCTTCTAAATTAACCGCTGGCAAAGCACAATATTCTTGTTTTCCTAACGAAGATGGTGGTATTGTAGATGACTTGATAGTGTATTGTTTAGAAGAAAACAGTGCTTATATGCTAGTAGTAAATGCTTCTAATATTGAAAAAGATTGGAACTGGCTGGTTAAGCATAATACCAAACAAGTAGAAATGCACAACATTTCAGATAAGACAGCCTTACTTGCCGTTCAAGGCCCTAATGCTGTAAAATATGTACAGCAATTAACGGATACCGACATTACGAATTTAAATTATTACACGTTTACAAGAGCTACGCTTGCAGGTGTTGAAAATGTACTAATCAGTGCAACAGGTTATACCGGAAGTGGTGGAGTAGAAATTTATTTTGAAGATAAAAATAACGATGCGCAAATCATTTGGGATGCTTTATTTAAAATTGGCACTCCTCATGGCATGCAAGCAATTGGACTTGCAGCAAGAGATACCCTTCGTTTAGAAAAAGGATATTGTCTTTACGGAAATGATATTGATGATAGCACTTCTCCTTTAGAAGCAGGATTAGGTTGGATTACCAAATTCACTAAAGATTTTACCGCAAAAGAAATCATAGAAAAGCAAAAAGCAGATGGTGTAACTAGAAAATTAGTAGGCTTTGAAATGATTGACAGAGGTATTCCTCGTCATCATTATAGCATTCAAGATGCGCAAGGCAATACTATTGGTCATGTATGCTCTGGCACACAATCACCGAGTTTGCAAAAGGCAATTGGAATGGCATATGTAAGTAAACAATGGAGCGCAGAAGGCAGTGAAATTTATATTATGATCAGAGATAAAGCTATCAAATCTAAAGTGGTTAAAATGCCCTTTTTAGCATAATATTTCCCAAACACATTCTTAAAGGCAACATAAACATGAAAAAAAATACGCTATATTTTTTACTCTGTATGTTGCCTTTATTTTTTTTGAATGTCAATAGTACTCATGATTGGGGCGATGATTTTGCACAGTATATACATCAAGCACAGTACTTTGCCAACGATAACGCCTATCACCAATGGCATTTTGAAGCTAATCCCTTGGATCGCGAATACGCTCCACCCTCCTATCCAAATGGCTTCCCTCTGCTAATTAGTCCTATTATAGCCATTTGGGGTTTTAGTGTAAAGCCTTTGCTTATTTTGATCACTACTCTACTCTTGGCATGGCTATGGGTTATCTTTAAATTTCTACAACGTCATACTAATACGGCAATCGCTTTATGCATTACTTTGTTATGCGCTTATCACCATTACATTGTAGATTTTAAACAGTTCATTTTATCAGATATTTCCTGCGCCTTATTTTGTAGTATTTATTTATATCAGCGAACTAAAGAACAAACCAGCAAGCAGTCTATAGTGTTGGCTAGTATAGCATTAGGTATGGCCTTTATAATTCGCAGTCAGGCTATTGTATTTTTGGGCGCAGAAGGTTTATTTTTTATAAGCCAATGGTTGAATCAAAAAAGAACATTTGAATTTGTACCGGCACTAAAAAACATGAGCTGCGTTATCATTGCTTGTTTGCTTTTATATTTACTATCCAACTTAGTTGGACCACACAACACCCATTCCTCTCTTGCATTTTATAAACAACTCTATACACAAACACAGCATCCTTGGTCCTTAATAATTATCGATAATATTGTTTATTTAGGCACATTGCTGCCCAGTTTTTTCTCTGGTTGGGCTTTTGATCCACACTTGCAAATAGCATATAACATTATAGGTACAGCATTATTAGGCGTGAGCCTCCTTGGTTTTTATAAAAGTTGGCGAGCAACCGTGCTTGATTGGGGATTTATTTGCATGTTATTATTGTTACTAATAACGCCCGTGCATCAAGGATTGCGTTATCTATTTCCGATGTGGTTGCCCCTACTTTATTATTTAATAAAAGGATTTCAGCAGCTAAAAAAATCATTCAGCTTTGCTTTTCTAAACAAAAAAACAGCAATAGTGGCTTGTGTTTTATTCATAGCAATGCAATACGACACTATAGAAGGCGCTACGCATAATAATGACATGGGTTGGTCGCCCTACGCAAAAAACGATCAGCAAGCACTTGAATTTATTAAGACGACTGTGCCAGATTCAAGTCTTATTTTATTTAGCAAACCACGTGCGCTTAGTCTATATATAGGAAAAAGAACAAGTTTATTAGCCGAACAAAGTACGCTTTTAGAGAACTACACCTATTTCAAAACTTATCACTCCTACTTTATATTGGTGAGAAAAGAACTCACAAGTTCCTATTACACCAATTATATTCATCAGTATAGGGGCTTAAAAGACAGTATTCAAATAAATAATTTCTTTACCCTTTATCATTTATATTAATAGTCCTAAATATTTTTCATATTTTGCAAAAAAGCAAGTCCCTATGCTACCTAAGTACAACAGAATTTTATTAAAATTATCAGGAGAATCCTTAATGGGAGATCGCAATTTCGGTTTAGATCCAAAAATGTTAGAACTCTATGCGAAAGACATTAAAACAATTACAGACATCGGTGTGCAAGTAGCCATCGTTATTGGCGGCGGCAATATTTACAGAGGCATGAATGAGGCAGAAACGGGTATTGAGCGTGCACAAGGCGACTATATGGGTATGCTTGCAACAGTAATAAATGGTATGGCTTTACAGGCTTCCTTAGAAAAAGCAGGTGTAAAAACACGCTTACAAAGTGCTATCAAAATGGAGCAAATAGCAGAGCCTTATATTCGCAGAAGAGCCATAAGACATTTAGAAAAAGGCAGAGTTGTTATTTTTGGTGCTGGCACTGGTAATCCTTATTTTACTACGGATACAGCCGGTTCTTTAAGAGCCATAGAAATCAATGCAGATGTTATTTTAAAAGGCACACGCGTAGATGGTATTTACAGCGAAGACCCGGAAAAGAACCCGAATGCTACCAAATATACACAGTTGAGCTTCCAAGAAGTTATAAGCAAAGAGCTCAAAGTTATGGACATGACCGCATTTACCCTTTGCCAAGAAAACAAACTACCCATTATTGTCTTTGATATGAATCAAGCAGGTAATTTGCTCGATGTGGTTACTGGCAAAGCAATAGGTACTATCGTCCAATAAAAAAATAGATAAAAAAAAGGAAAGCGAACTAATCTCAACAATTTAGTTCGCTTTTTGTTATTAGCGAAATAGACGGTGTATGGCAATATATAAATTGATAAGAAAGCAAGTCATTCCTGCAGATATCGCAACCTTGTGGGATTTTTTTAAAGACCCTTCCAACTTGACTGCGATCACGCCATCTTACATGAATTTTGTAATAAAAACAATGGATACGAGCGAAGATGTTTACGCCGGTCAGATGATCACGTACAGTGTGGCGCCCGTTGCCAAAATACCATTGTTTTGGATGACAGAAATAACGGCCGTAGTAAAACATCAATATTTTATAGATGAGCAACGAAGGGGCCCATACAAAATGTGGCATCATCAGCATCATTTCATTGCTACAGAACAGGGTGTAGAAATGACCGATATTGTTCACTATGAATTACCCTTTGGCATATTAGGCCAGGTTGCCCATTGGCTATTTGTAAAAAAACAATTAAATCAAATTTTCGATTATCGATTTAATAAAATTGCAGCTCTATTTAATTAACAAGATGCCTGACTGAAGGATAAAAAGAAGTATATGGAAACAACAACAGAATTAGAATTAGCGCAAAATAAATTTAGTATCCGAGATCTAGAAAATCTTACGGGTATAAAAGCACATACCCTAAGAATTTGGGAACAACGCTACCAGATCATTGTGCCTAAACGTACGGCAACCAACATACGCTATTACGATGCTACTGATTTGAAATTAGCCTTGCAAATTTCTATGCTTAATAATTATGGCTACAAAATTTCTAAGATTAAAAGCATGACCGAAGAGAATATTACTTCTCTTTTAAGTAAAATAAATGACCCGAAATTCAAACTAGAAGCCATTGTTAATGAGCTCATCAGCTATACCATAGATTTAGATACGGTGGCTATTGAAAAAACTATTCAATCCTTTATTGACAAAAATGGTATACCTCAATTAATTGAAGAATTATTATTTCACTTCTTAGAAAAAATTGGGATTATGTGGATGACCAACCGACTTAATCCTGCACAAGAACATCTAACCTCTAATATTATAACAAGAAAAATAGCTGTAGCTTATGAGCAGCTATCAACACCGGTAAGCAAAGACTCGAAAGTACTCTTGTTTTTACCTGAGGGCGAAATTCATGATCTCGCATTGTTATACGTTCAATATTTATTGAAAGCACAAGGTGTAGAAAATATTTACTTAGGTGCCAATACACCCATAAAAGATGCTATCTATGTTTGCCAGGTTAAAGCGCCAACACATGTATATATCCACCTCACATCGGTTACCGATTCCTTCGATGTAAAACGATTTATTGAAATCGCACACAAATCCTTCCCAAATGCTCAGGTACTGGTATCAGGCAGCTTGTTGAAGGGAAAGAAACTAAAGTTATACAAAAATATTCAATACCTTTTTAGTCTAAGTGACGTAAAATCAGCCATTTATAACAATATACTCTAATCTTGTTTAACTTTTGTATATAAAAGTATAAACAAAATTTATGTTGTTTATTAAAATTTTTGTTTAAGTTTGTCACATCAAATATTAAACAAAATGACAAGTACTGATTTCAATACGGTTATTCAATACCATACCGATTTTTTAAGACCTTTTGCTGTATCTTTAACACACAACAGTGAAGATGCTAAAGACCTATTCCAAGAAACCCTCTTGAGAGCGCTCCTTTATAGAGACAAATATCAGTTTGGCACTAATTTGAAAGCATGGCTATATACCATCATGCGTAATATTTTCATCAATAATTACAGAAAAAACAAACGTTTCACGAAAGTAAGCAACGAGGCGCCTTCGGATCTGCAACAATACGAAACCGGGAAAGCAGCATACAACGAAGGTTGGAATCATGTGCGCATGCAAGAAATTAAAACAGCTATTGACGCCTTACCAAAACAACTTCAATTTTCATTTGAATTGTATTATGCCGGCTATAAATACCAAGAAATTGCCGATATTACAAAAGAACCAATAGGAACCATTAAAAGCAGAATACACTTTGCAAGAAAAACACTCGTAACACAATTAGAAAGATAAGATTTGAAGCACATTACAATCATAGGAAGTGGGTTTGCAGGCCTTTCTGCAGCAGCATATATGGCTAAAGAAGGCCATAAAGTTACTGTAATAGAAAAAAACGAACAAGCAGGCGGTAGAGCACGCAGTTTTGAAGCGGCAGGTTTTACTTTTGATATGGGGCCTAGCTGGTATTGGATGCCAGATATTTTTGAATCCTTTTTTCAAGATTTTGGTAAAAAACCCAATGACTTTTACCAACTTATCCGTCTCGATCCGTCTTACCAAGTATTATGGGAAAATTTACAATTGCCATTACCAGCAAACTTCAATGAGTTAAAAGCAGTTTTTGAGTCATTAGAAAAAGGTGCTGGCCACCAACTAGAATTATTTTTAAAAGAAGCTGCCTATAAATACGAAGTAGGTATTCACAAGTTCGTAGAAAAGCCAGGCTTATCTATAACGGAATTTTTTACTTTAGATGTAGCCAAGTCGGTTTTTAAAATAGATTTATTAACATCTATACATTCTCATGTAAGAAAATACTTCAGCAATCCTAAATTGATTCAAATAGCTGAATTTCCAATTCTTTTTCTTGGAGCACTTCCTAAAAACACACCTGCACTCTACAGTTTAATGAATTATGCAGATATGAAATTAGGTACCTGGTACCCAATGGGTGGCATGACTGCTTTAGTAAAGGGCATGCAACAATTAGCTATAAACTTAGGGGTTCAGTTTAAATTTAATGAATCTGTTACACGCTTTGAATATCATAACCAATCGATAAGCAAGGTGATAACTGATAAAAACACATATCCTACAGATGCTGTTATTGCTGCTTGCGACTATCATCATTTAGAAACAGCCATTCTAGAAGCTCCCTATAGAAATTATACAAATGCCTATTGGGAAAAAAGAAAGATGGCGCCTTCGAGCATATTAATATACTTAGGCATAAATAAAAAACTAAAAAACATCCTACACCATAATCTTCTTTTTGATGCACCCTTTGACAAGCATGCGCAAGAATTATATACACAACCCAAATGGCCAAGCGATCCATTGATGTATGTAAATTGCACCTCAGCAAGTGATCCGAGTGTGGCTCCTGAAGGCAATGAGAACCTGATGGTACTGATACCTACAGCACCCGGTTTAATGGATACAGAGGAAATTAAAGAAGTTTATTTCAATAAAGTAATGGCTAAATTAGAAAAACACTTTGGAGAAGATATTCAACCTCACATCATATACAAACGTATTTACGCAGCTAAAAACTTTATCGAAGATTATCATGCGTTTAAAGGAAATGCCTACGGACTTGCAAACACACTAGACCAAACAGCTATCCTAAAGCCATCAATAAAAAATAAACACCTTCATAATTTAATTTACGCAGGACAATTAACAGTTCCTGGCCCAGGCGTGCCACCAGCTATTATCTCCGGTAAATTAGCGGCTCAATTAACTCTTAAAAACTTAAACAATTGATACAATTATTTCAATCCACAGCACAGGATTGCAGCAAATTAGTAACTAAAGCATACAGTACCTCTTTTGCTACAGCCATTCGTTTGTTAGATAAAAATATCCGACAACCGATCTACAATATTTATGGATTTGTAAGATATGCCGATGAAATAGTAGATACCTTTCACGATTTCGATAAAGCAACCTTGTTGCAAGAATTTACTAATGAAACATGGTTGGCCATAGAGAGAGGCATAAGCTTAAATCCAATATTGAATAGTTTTCAGCAAACAGTAAACGACTATGCTATTCCACATAGCTTGATAAAAGCTTTTTTACACAGCATGGAATTGGATCTTCAAAAAACAGATTATACCACTACAGAGGAGTTAAACGAATATATTTATGGATCTGCAGAAGTTGTGGGCCTTATGTGCTTGTGTGTATTTTGCAATGGAGACATGCAGCTATATGAGCAATTAAAACCGGCAGCCAAAAAACTAGGTGCTGCTTTTCAGAAAATTAATTTTTTAAGAGATCTGCAAGCAGACAAAAACGATCTTAATAGAAATTACTTTCCCCAATTAACCAGTTATGAATTTAATGAAGTATCTAAAAAACTAATTGAATCAGATATAGAACAAGATTTTAAAGATAGTTTAGTAGGGATTAGAAAACTACCAAGTGGTGCACAATTTGGAGTGTATACGGCATATCAGTACTATTACAGTTTGTTTACAAAAATTAAAAATACACGTGCTGTTCATGTTATTGAAAAAAGAATACGGGTAAATAATTTTCATAAATTATTAATCGTATTTCAATCAAAACTAATTTTTAAAGCTAATTTAATTTAAGACACTATGAAACATATTAACAACCACGTCATACTCGTTAACGAAAAGGATGAATGGATAGGCACTTGTGAAAAATTGGAAGCACACAAAAGCGGGCAATTACACAGAGCATTCAGTATTTTCATTTTCAACCAAAAAGGAGAAATGCTTTTGCATAAAAGAGCATTAAATAAGTATCATTCAGGTGGCTTATGGACCAACGCTTGTTGCTCCCATCCAATGCCTGGAGAAAGCACCTTGCAAGCAGCCCATAGACGCTTAAAAGAAGAATTGGGCTTTGATTGTCCATTGCAAAACCTATTTACACTTCGTTATAAAAGCAGCGTTGGAAACAACCTCATTGAAAACGAATATGACCATATATACAAAGGTATTTATGATGGCAACATTGAAGCAAATGAAGAAGAAGTAATGGAGTATGAATTTGTTGCTATGGAAGAATTGAAAAAAAGAATAAATACGGCTCCTCAAGAATTTACGGAATGGTTTAAATTAGCCATTCCTAAAATTGCCAATTAATAGAGCTTAGTGGTTATAGCAACCAATATCGTAGGGCGTAGTCCGTGTCTTGTCGACTAAGTCTTTAGTAAATTGATTTAACGTGACGCCCGCTCCTATGAGGGGAGAATTTACTTTTGGTACAAAATTGAGTGTACTTGGATTGGTAAATAATGGATCTAAATTGTACAAATTACCATTAAGTGTTACATAACTAGGTAAGCCTACTTGTTGCTTCAATAAACAATTAGAAAATTGTATAGTGCAGCTAGCTCCATTTTTTTTATTGATAAATACTTCGTCAGCAAGTGTACCCCAAAACAAACAGTTAGTAAAATTTGCATTCAAATTACCTGCAACATAATTGACATTATCGATATCATAGTAATTTAACAAGGCTACTATTGGCTGATCTACGTGACTTGTTTTGGCTAAAGTTTGTCCGGGTATGTTCAAAAAATTACAATTCATGAAAGTATAGGTACCTCCTTGCAGTATTGCTAAAACACTAGCGCTGCAATCATGTAATAAACAATTTTCAGCATATATTTCAGCTCCAAAACTTATAATACCGTAACCAAATGAATTTTTGATAATGGTATTTTTTAATGTCAATTGAGGAGTGCTGCTAAAAACAGAATCTGGATTTACTTGAATGGTAGCTGCAATAAAACTACCGTTTCCTAATTTAGTACTCGCACCCCCATTCTTAATAATAGCATATTGAATAATATTATTTTTACTAAATGACGTAAAATAAATGCCGCCCCATTCGCCCGGATAATCTTTACCTCCAAAATAAGCTCTATCTAATCGATCACCTTGAAATACTACACTATCTTTTTTAGTGCCCAAAACAGCTAAGGTACCTAATACAAACAATCGCGAATCAGCATGCATATATACGCGGCATCCAGCAGGTATGGTGAGGGTTTGATTTTCATCTACCGCTGCATTATGGATAATGACATAGGGTTTATCCGTTTTCCAAGTTTGAGTTTGCAAGGTACTATCTACTATGTAATAAGCATTTTGGCCTCTTGCTTGTAAGGGCAATTCAAAAGTTCGATTATTGAAATTGACTACAATTTTATCCTCTACTAAAAATGGCGTATTGACATTATTCGGATCAATCGTTACCGTTGCAAAAATGTACATGCTATCCTTTGCTTGCAATGTTACATTGTGCTCCTCAATACTTGCAATGCCGTTAATATTTAATTTAAACGGCGATGCAACACCTTGATTTAGTTTTATACTATTGATTACAATCGATTTATTTTGGGGATTATATATTTTCAAGGGCAGGGTAAAACTACCTTGACTCGTAAATACCGTATCAAAAGATAAGGTATCTGTAGAAAACGAGATATAATCATTAGGATCTAACACGCTGGTTTTTTTACAACTCCAGAGTGATAGAATAATAATGATATATACGAAATACGAGCGCATGTAAGGAAAATAATTCAATTGTAATTGCAAAAATAATCTATTGTTAGCATAACGAATACGGAATATTAAATATTGTTTCTAAAAGTCAATTCGTACCTTTGCAAACAAGAACAGTTATCATTGCCCTATGCATTGCATTAGTTTGCTTTCAGATTTCGGATCGAATTCCAGTTCGATTTCAAAAATAAAAGGTGTTTTATTACAACAAACACCTACTTCTCAGCTTATTGATGTATCGCATCATGTAAGTACTAATAATGTAAGTGAAGCTGCCTATTTAACTTTAAGTAATTATAAATTTTACCCTCAAAATAGCATTCATCTTATATTAATAGGACTTTTTCAAGGTAAGCCTCCTGCCATTGTATTGCATGTGGCTGATGGGCATTATTTTATTAGTGCCGAAAATGAAATTATACCTTCTCTTTTTGAAAAAGATGCTATTACATCATACAAAATAGCCACATTGGAAAACGGTATTTTTATTACAGATTGGGTAAAGACAATTGTTCCTATTTGTCAAGCTATTCAATCGAATACCCTAGATTTATCTAATTTTCCCATTGTTACCAATAACAACAAAAGCGTTTTTGTACCATCCTTTGCTAAAGGAAATACTTTAGATTGCCATGTGTTGTTTATTGACACGTTTGGCAACATCATCATTAATTTTACTAAAAAGGAGTGGGAAGAAAATTGGAATAAACGAAACTTCATTTTGTCCTTTTCTAGAACTTCAGAAATACATGAGATCAGCACTGATTATCATTCGCATGAACCGGGTTCTAAAATTTGTAGATTTAATGAAGCTGGATTTTTGGAAATTTTACAAATACAAGGTCATGCGGCCAACACCTTTGGATTAAGCGTATACAAAAAAGATCATTTGATTTATTTTACAATTAAACTTCAATTCAAATGATTATAAGAATCGTAAAAATGCATTTTAAAGAGGAGCATATTCCTGCTTTTCATCAATTATTTAATGAGCGAAAAGAACAAATTGCCTCCTTTGAAGGATGCCTTCGTGTAGATATGCTTCAAGACATTCAAGATCCCTGTATTCATTTTACATATAGTCATTGGATAAACGAGCAAGCTCTGGCAAGTTATAGAGCTTCTTCTTTTTTTGAAGAAACTTGGACAAAAACAAAAGCGCTATTCGAACATAAAGCAGAAGCTTGGAGTACTGTTATAAAATAAAAGAGACGCAATTGCGTCTCTTTTTATTATAAATTTGTTTTTAACAACTGCATTATCTGATCTTGTCGTTGATCCGAAACTGCTATCGTTTTATTGGTGAAATTGATATCTTGTGCAGTTTGTAAGGGCACTAAATGCATATGTGCATGCGGCACTTCAAGGCCAATTATAGCTACCCCACAGCGCTTGCAAGGCAATACCTTTTGAATAGCCTTCGCTATAGGTTTTGCAAACAGCATCCACTTACTCAACAAATCATCATCAAGGTCAAAAGCATTATTAATTTCTTTCTTAGGTATAACCAATACATGCCCCTCCACTAATGGGAAAGCGTCTAGTATGGCTATGAATTCATCATCTTCTGCTATAATATGCGAAGGTATTTCTCTATTAATAATTTTTGTGAATATAGATGCCATTATAAAGAGATGTTTTCAATAGTAAATTTTAAAGTTCCACTAGGTACATTGATTTCAACTACTTCACCTATTTTTTTTCCTAACAAGCCTTTTCCTATAGGAGAAGTAACGGAAATCTTGCCTAATTTCAAATCTGCTTCTTTTTCAGAAACAAGAAAATACTCTATAGACTTCTTAGTGTTATGATTAAGTACTTTTACCTTGCTTAAAACCGACACTTTGCTTAAATCAATATCTTTACTATCTAAAATACGTGCAGAGGCAATGGCAGTTTCTAATTGAGCAACTTTTGCTTCATGATGCCCTTGCGCCTCTTTTGCCGCATCGTATTCTGCATTTTCTTTCAAGTCACCTTTTTCTCTAGCTTCGGCAATTTGTCTTGCTATTTCAGCTCTACCTACTGTTTTAAGTTGCGTAAGTTCTGCTTTGATTTGCTCTAAAGTTTCTTTTGAAACATAATTAATACCAGACATAGCTTATTTGTTTTGTTACAGAAAAAAATACAACGCTTTCTTAAGAAAGCGTTGTAGATATAAATATAATAAAATTTTAAATTAGAAATTCAAACGAAGCGTAAAATTATGAACTCCATTTGCCGGTTGTTGAGTAGTTCTGAAAGAATAATCAACAGCAACAACAGGACCATCTTCGCCCAATTTGTGTTGCACAGTTAAGCCCGTACTTAAACCTGTATAAAAACTATTATCAACATTTTGCTTTTCGAAACGGTAACCTAATCTGAACATTACTTGCTCTTTGAATCCATATTCAGCACCAGTAGTAATGTAGTCATTGATAAAAGAGTTAGAGGTAAAACTACCCATTGCAGTTAAGCGATGTTTTGGTTTGTCATCTACATTAGCTAATTTCTTTTTATCGAGATAAAAGTCGTAACCAATACCTAAAGCTAAGTAGGTTGGCAATTCGAATTTCTCTTGAGGAATAGATCTATTTAATTGGTATTGGCTATATGAAGAAGCATCTGTGTTCACATTAAAACCTGCACCACTAAAACGCATTGTAGAACCAATATTTCTCAAGGTAATTCCGAAGTGAAAATCATCTGACACATATTGAATACCCGTTTCAAGGCATATTGCACCTGCTTTTATGTTTTCAATTTGTTCTGATACGAAAGTCATACCAGCACCTACAAAAATATTCTTACTAAATTCTTTAGAAAAGCCTACTGTTAAATTAAAAAACTGAGGTTTGAAAGAACCAATGCCACCATCTGGATTAGTAGTACTTGTTTTTTGAATATCACCAAAGTTCATTGACATGATATTAACACCTAATGTAGTACCGCCTTTCAATTTTTGAGCTAATGCTAAATTGTTTACCGTTACATTAGAACCTCTTAAATAGGTCATACTAGTAAAGCCCACTTCTGTTTTTTCGGTAGCACCCAAACCAGCGATGTTTACTTTCATTGCCCCTATTCCTTTAACACTAGCTACGTCTGCGCCAAAAACGCCGGTACTTGCACCCCAAGGATTAATAAGCAATTCTGTTGCACCTGCTTGTCCTGTTCTATCTTTATTACCAGCAAATGTATCTGTCATCATCAAAAACGATGCAGTAAACAAAGCTAATTTTAAATAATGTCTTTTCATGAACCTAATATTTTGGTATGTTATATTTCTTTATTTTATTAATATGTTGTGATGTCTAATGGACGCATAGCTCCGAACCATTTCAACACTGTTTCGCCAATTCCATCTGCTTTTACATGAATTAAATACATGCCACTTGCAATTGGTAATCCTACATTATTTCTAATATCCCATTCTAAGAATGATTGATTTGGATTGTCTTTTTCCAGACGTTTAATCAAAGTACCATCTAGAGAATAAATAGATACCGTTGCTCTTTTAGGCAAATTAGTAATTTTCACACGTGTATCTAATCTATTGCTTTCATAATAATCTGCATATCCATAATAAGGATTAGGCACTGCATTTATTTTATCTAATAAAGCTTGCTTATCTGCATACGGATTTCCAACTTCATTTAATGCACTTGGAGCAATACCTTTAGTAGAGAAACTATATAATGGATTTCTTCCATTTCTTTCTGCTACAGAAGGATTTGGCATAAAACGCGCATATGGTCTACGCACTCTAAATCTCAAGCGTGTAGTAGTTGGAATGATACCATCTTTGAATGATTTCAATTTATAGCCATCATTCAACATAGTAGCCCCTGTCCACATAAATTTATTGTATGCTCTGTAATGTAAAACGGGAACAGGATTGTTTAACAATTCGTTTTTAAACGCTTTACATGAATCGTATTTACTGCTTAATATATAAACAAAATGGCGACCTCCAAAAATTGGATTTCCAAAATCATCTAATGTTGTAGCAGTAGGATTATATATCAAATCAGCACCATTTTCAGATTTCTGATAGGAATCTTCTGTAAATACAATATTTAAACGTTCTCCAGTTTCTTGATTAACTGCATATCCAGGGAACCAAGACATTGCAGTATCCGTTGGATCAGTACTATAATATGGATTACCATTATTATCAATATACAAAGAACGATGAGATCTTAAATCACTAACACTTGTACTAGAAAGTTTTTGAATTTTTCCGACTGCTAAAGCTGCTTTTGGTTGCATTTCTAACACTACACAACGTGTCCATTTAGATTTATCCGATGTGTAAACTAAATCTACACTTTGAATATCATTCAAACTGCGCATAGAGCTTTTCTTCACCATGTTTAGTCCGCAAGAATCGGAAACACCATCATAAGCACCTAAAGAGTAAGGAGCCCATGTACCTTTAGTATTCAGATTATTGCTAAACATCTTTTCATAAACCTGATCTAAAGTATCATATTTATTATCAGAGAAGCATTGTTTATTATCAATACTCTTTCCACTTCTAATCCAGTTGAACATAGATGAGTTTTCACCATCATTAACTCCAGACAACCAAGGTTTAGTTGGATCTTCGAAAGTAACATCGGAAGTAATATAGCCATTCCCTTGATCTTGCTCATCATTTGGGCGTAGGGTTTGCGCAATATTTACAGATAAACCATATTTTTCTAAAATCTGCTCATTTAACTTAGCCATATTTCTCTCAGAATATATGGTTACGTTGTTGGTAATATCTACCAATCTCCATGAGCCAGAATCCGGAATAATACCTTTATTTGTATCCGAATAAGATCTTCCTGTAATGTATAATTCCCAATCTACTTTTTTAAGTTTTAGCGGATCAATTACTTTTACATTTACCGGGCCTGCACCTGGCTTGTATACTAAATTACTTGCACTTCCAAAATTTAAGGCTTCTGCTTCTGATGCATCACTTAAATCCAATGCATTACCGCCGTTTCCAATTCCTTCAATTCTTTTGATAATTACTCCAGAACCATAGCTTGCATTTAATACCGTGCCCATATCGCCGTTTGCTGGGTTTGGCATAGCACTTACAACTGGAATAGAAATACCTCCAGCACCTTTTGCGCTTTCTAAATATACTATTGTTTGTGTAGAATCAATTCGTTTTGGATTTGGATCAAATGCAGCAAACTGATTGTGAGCATAGGCTACTGCAACAAAATAATAGTTTCTATAATTTACTAAACTTTTATTTTGTCCACTAGCAAACGCATCTTGTGTAACTTCAAAACTGTGACTGATACCTTGGTTTGCTCCTTTTACTTTAGTAATAGCGTTCCAAGAGGTATCACTTACATCAATGTTTTTGTCATAATTAACAATAGTTGAAATTCCATTTTTCAAATCGCATTGGAATACTTCTTGAGCGATATCTGTATTCACTTCACCTTTGCTGTTAATGATATCTGCTGCTGTTGTAGTTGGATATTTAACTTGGAATACACGGTACCCTTCAAATTTATATAAAGAATCTGCTGCTTTTATAGCTTTTGCTCTTCCAGATGCTACACGATATTTAGCATTCGTATCATAACCAAATTTCTCACCAAAGTTGTTACTTATAGAGTCATTCACTAAATACATGATTAATTTTTTATCCATTTCACGGATAACCAATCTTGGAGCTTCCGGACCTTCAACAACTTTAAAACCGTTGTCAAATAATCCTTGTGCTAAATCATCGGCAGCTCTAATTTTTCTAAAATTAGCAGCCGGACAACCAGAAACATCTGCTGTCCAAACAACTCCAATAGTAATATCATTACTTGTTCCTGGCTCTAATACAAAAGGACCAGAAGAGTGAATAAAGCGTCTGTCTCCTGCATAACCACCTGTTGCATTACAACAGTTACATTCTGTCCATTCTACTTTACCTAAATCACCCGTAAATAAAAATTTAGTATCCGGACCAGCTCCTGTACCATTAGCTGGCACACAACTAGTACCGGGTATATAATCATTATGAAAACGAGTACCATTTCGCATAGACCCTGTCATATAATTATATAATTGTATACCATTGTTTGGATTTCCCAAATTAGGTGAATTATCATTATTATAATAGGTAAATGCTTCCATTGAAAGTTTGCGAGAAGTATCTAAACCTGTAATTGGACTTTTATATTTTTTCACTGGACCAACAAAGAAGTCTACCCCAACCATTGGAGCTTTAGCACCATATGAATTTACCTGACCGTCACCATCTACAGTTTTAGAATTATATAAAATACCCAAACCGCGAATGGTATCACAACCAATATAATCATCTTGGAACCAACCCAAATCGGCATCTGTCCAAGTAGAAACGAAGGTACTATCTAATGTTAAATTGCCTCTATTCCACATTCTGTAGTTATAGAAGGTAGCGTCATTCATTGCATCTTTGGTTGTAAATGCAAATGCACTTGCTTGTATTTCTAATTTGATGGCATCGGTATTTGATTGTTGTTTGCTATTACCCGCATCATTGAAAACCCACCAAATATATTGGTCACCATCGATTTTTGGATAGTCACCTTTTGTTGCATCATATTTTCCATCATTGTCAACGTCCACAAAATTTGCATAGGTATTGGACAAATAAGTAGAGGCTAAACCTAAGTTGTTGCCGCTTGTACCGGTAGCATAGATATTACCTTTTGCAGGCCATTTTAAAATACTCTCATATCTTGGATCTGTAACAGGCGCTGAAGGATTAGCACGCTTCATTTCAACAAAAGCAATAATATCTGATTTATTTACTTTCCAAAATTTGTCCCAATCAGAACAAGTAGCTGCGGTAACCGTACCACCTGCATTTACGTCTAAAGGACCAGGCCAATAATCATTACCATCTTGGCGATATGTTTGAGCAGCAACTTTCAATTGCTTTTGAGCATCATAGCCACCTACCCACAAAGAACCTGCGAACAAAGAGTTTTTCTTAGATCCTTTTGGCACTTCATAACGTGCTTCTCCGGTACCATTATCCCACCACATGTCACCACCGGTCATCAAACGAGCACGAACATTATTGATATCTAAATCGATACTTGCTTCAGCTGGTTTACAACCACCTGTTGTTTTCAATAATTTCTGACGATATCCATTATATCCAGCATTTGGTAGAGCTAAAGCTGAAACATTAAATATCATTACAACTATTAAACTTAAGCTAAGTAGGTTTTTCAAACGTATCATATTGTAACTATATTAAAAAGAGTTGAATTAAAAATTAAAGTTAATACCGATATTGATTCTTCTTGGCAAATTCACAGCACCTGGATTAATCATACTATAATTGTATAGATCAATATAAGAAGGAGCAAAAGTTGAATTAGCTATTGATTGAGCACCAGAAGTTGAGGTTAAATATCCATCGTCATCTGTTCTACCAGTGTATCCGTATACACCTAAAACATCTTTAATGTTTAATAAATTGGTTACATAAACAAATGCATTTAAGGCAATACCTTGTTTTAATAAACCTTTAGATGTAGTAGATTTTTTGGTAAGCATAAAATCTTTATCGAAGCGCATATCCATCATAAAGTGCCAAGGCAAACGAGAACCATTAACACCACCATTTACAATACTAGATGCTGCTTGAACGTAAGAGGTATAAGGCTCACCACTTCTTGCACGCATTACTAAGTTAAAACCTGCATTTTCCAAGAAATGTTTGCCTGCTAAAACTGGTCCCTCTTTATCTTCATAACGATAATCAATATTAGCAACTATGTTATGACGAGAGTCGTATGATAAAGGAGTTACATAACGAAGATTTGGTAAGCTAGCAGCAATAAAGTTTTGCAACAAACCACCAGAAGAAATAAATGAAGAACCCCCATTAGCTGAATTTGCGTTAGAACCTGTTCCTTCCGCAAATTGCAAGGTGTAGTTTAAGTTCATTCTTAAATGACCTAAGCGTCTTAAGTCATATTTCATGGACACCCCTTTTGTAGTAGAGAAGTCTCTATTTCCATAAGTATAATACGTGATAGGGTATGCATATAAATATGGACGTACTTGGATCATGTCTTTTCTTTCTTTATAGAAGAAACTTAATGTCAAAGCAGAGTTGTCTGTTAGTTTTTGTTGGAAACCCATTTCATAGTCAATCAATTTCTCTGGTTTTAAATCTGGATTATTAATTACTTGTTGCGCATTTTGCGACATTGTAAAATAATCTAATGGAGAAGTAAACACATTTGATTTAGGACGTTGTACGATTAAATCGTAGTGCGCATAAAACAATGCTGAAGTAGAAATTGGGAAAGAGAAAGAAATACGTGGTGCAAGATTGATTTGCGGTTTATAATCGGTAAAAGAGTTGTTTGGATCATAACCAGTAGAATCCATTTTAATGGTATTCTTAGGTATAAATGGTTGAGGATCTTTACCACCACTATAAGATTTTAATGAAGAAGGATCTTCTACAATTTTACCAAATGGATCGTACCAAATATCGCCTTTTCTATAACCTATTACAGATGGATCTGAAGAGCTCGCATCGTTAACGTAAACAACATAGTCGCCACCGATATTGGAAGGATGCGCACCTTTGTTATAAATATTTTTAGCGCCTGCTACTTGATCTTTTGTTAGACCAGCATAAAGCGTATATGGATCTTTAAGCACTTTTGTATTTGCATCATATCGATCTACACGCAGACCTACGTTAAATAACATGTCTTTATACTCAAATTTATCTAACAAATAACCAGCGATGTAATTTGGACGGAAAGCACCTACTTCACGAGAGAAGTATTTATTTCCATTAACCGTGTAGGTTTTTGTAAAGAAGTCATTGAAGTTTACTTGACCTGTTAATTTATTACCTAAATAATCATATCCATAAGCACTTACTAATGGATTACCACTATTTAACAACTCGTCAGGTGAGAACATATTTAAGTTGAACGTAGAAGGATCTAAAGCATCTACGTTTAAGAAATCTTGTCCTTTGGTATCTAAACCTAATTTTCTTCTTAAGTTATAATCAAATAAGGATTGATCTTTTTGAACATACAATCGATTGTAAATTACGGTATCTGTCAAACCTGGCGTAACAACTCCGTTTAATACATCTGATTTAGAATAACGTTTTCCACCTACTAAGAAAATTGGATTGTCTTTATCTAGGTTAGACATATGTTTGTTTACTAAAGAACGCATCAACTGCCAAATAGAACCTGATCCTGAAGATGTTCCTTGTCCAGCAGCACCTTGTGCTGAATAACCTCTTTCTGCACGTTGTTGGTAATATAAACCAAATTCAATTGCATGTTTTGTTTTTCTAGGTTTAAACTCAAAAGATGCATCCACACCAAATGCAAATTGATCTACACGAGCATATCCATAACCATTATAATTATAACCTACGTTTGCAAATTTACCATATGTAAATAAGGGTTGGTCGCCATTAAGCATGCCGTTTCCATTTCTAATTTGCGCAATAGTTAGGGGCTGGTTAGTAGTCAAGTTAAAGTACTGTGAAGTATAGTTAGCCAACATTGGATTAACTTCTGCACGTTGGAAACTTAAACTTTTTGGCACGTCATAGGTATATAAACCGACCAATGTTCTTTTAGTAGCTGTATCTATAGTATTAGATAAATAGAAGGGTTGGTTTTGGATATCAAACTTACCTACATAGCCATAATTGAATAGATCTTTTTTAAGATCATTTCTTTGTGACGTAGAATAATCTACTTGATAATCTGCTTGAACGGTGTAATATGCATTTGAAATTAGTGCATTTTTCTGCTTGTCATTATTATTAAAACGTTGGGTGAAACGCAAATAAGTTCTACCTGTATAATTTATAGAATTTGGCATTGCCGATGGAGCAAATAATGCAGTACCTCTACTATATGCTCTTGAATTGTCATAAGAAAAGGTAGTACCCCACGTTAAATTGGTATTGTCGTTTATTTGAAAGTCTAATCTTTCATTTAAACGGAAAGTATTTGCCGTAGCATTTAAACGCTTTTTAGTATAAACTAAATCGTTATTGGTAATATACTCAGAAGCATAATTTAATATAGTATTTCCACCAGATGATTTAGGACTAATTCTTAGTGGGTTTTGTTGAATATAACTTAATACTTCGTCTTTTACTTGATACGTACCATAATAACTTGGATTATTATCTTGGTCGTGTTGATAATCGGCACCAATTCTAAATCCAATAAGCGGTTTCTTTTTAAAAGAACCATCTTCTTGTTTTACTTTTTCAGCAAATAATGGTCCTGAAAGATCAAAATTGAATAAATTATTGTTGTATCCATCAATAGAGTGCTGAATAATACCACCGCCACGTACTTTTGAAGTGATACCTTTTGTAGTAATATTGATGACACCACCAATAGCATCTCCATAACGAGCAGAAATACCAGAGGTTAATACTTGCATTTCAGAAATTGAATTTTGTGAAAGGTTGGTACCTCTACTGCCTCTTACTTGCACACCATCAATAATATATAAAGTACCTTCACTTCTCGCACCACCTATGCTAATAGCCGATCCACTTCTTTGTTGATACGTGTTTGGCGACGCTGTAGACACCATGTCTTGCGTGTTTCGAGTTGGCAATTTCTCAATTTCTTTCGACGTTAATACACTGGTACTACCTGGACTAAATTTATCAATCAATGGTTTTTTATAAGCAACAACTTTTACTTCCTTACCCGTAACTCCTTTCTTTTCTAAATTAAAGGTTAAAGTTGTTGTTTTATCCACACTCACAATTACGCCAGAAATCTCAGAAACCTGATAGCCCGGATACGATACACGCACATTGTAGGTACCTGCGAAAATAGCACGGATATTGAATTTACCGTCATCATCGGTAACCGCACCACCTTTTTTAAGTTGGCCTTCAATAACCTCTACATTAGCACCAATAACCGTAATTCCTTTCTCGTCTTTTACCTGACCAATGATATTACCAGCTTGCGCTACAGCAAGTTTGGAAACAGATGCTAATAATACCACTAATAATAAACGCAGTGTATATTTCATATTCTTCATTAAATATATGTTAAGTAATAGTGGGTAAAGATAAAAAAATCTGTTAAAAAGCAATAAAATTTGATAATTTAATTTTGGGGCTAACTTATTGATAGTTATACCAGTTTAAGTTTTTTTGCAATTACTAGACTCATTTTAAACAAAGCTTCTTTACTGTACCCTCCAATATGGGGCGTAAAAAGCACATTTTCATTGGCCAATAAGGCATTAAACACCTGTTTTTGCTGCTCATTCATCTTTGAAAGTGGCTCCGTTTCCCATACATCAAAACAAGCTTTATTTATTCTGCCATTTTTTAGACCATGAACTACCGCCATAGGATCTACCACATTGCCTCTAGACGTATTCATTAACACAATTGGTTTTTGAAAATTTCCTACTACTTGTTCGTTAAATAAGTGCCTATTTTCATCGCTTGCAGGCACATGATAGCTTATTATATCTGCTACTTCATAAATATGCTGCATGTTTTCTTGGGGTTTTACATATTCTGGATAGCTAATTGCACGATGGGTATCGTAAGTTAAAATAGACATGTTAAAAACAGACAATTTATGAGCCAATGCACTTCCTGTATGGCCAAATCCTATAATGGCTATTGTCTTGCCCTCTAGCTCAAAGCCTCTATTGGCCTCTCGCTCCCAAATACCCTGGTGCAATTCTTTATTGCTTTTTACAATTTGCTTTGACAATCCTAACAACATTCCCAAAGCATGCTCTGCCACTGCATTGGCATTGCCCTCCGGACTACTAACGCATACCACCCCTTTTTGTGCAGCATAGGGCATATCAATTATTTCCATACCAGAACCCATTCTTCCAATAAATTTTAATTGATGCGCCTGGTCTAAAAGTTCTTTATTGATATGCAAACGAGTAGAGGTGATAATACCTTCATATTGAGCCACCGTAGCTAATGCCTCCTCTTGTGTAATATCCAAAGCGAACATACATGCGTAGCCTGCTTTCTCTAGCGCTGTTATCAAAACAGCATGCACGGGTGCAGCAATTAAAACTTTGGGCATCTTATTGGTATGTTTTATGTAAGTACAAAAAATCTTCGACACTCAATTGCTCAGCACGTTTTTCCATCTTAGGATCTAACAAAGCAGCAGGCTCTAGTGTTCCTTTCAGTGCATTACGCAAGGTTTTTCTTCGTTGATTAAACGCAGCTTTTACCAATTGTTTATATTTCTTTTTGTCGTGCACGGCAATAGGGCCTTGTTTGTGCGTAAGTTTTATAACACCCGACATCACTTTGGGAGGTGGTTTAAAACAACCTGGTGGTACGTCAAACAAATATTCGATCTCAAAATATGTTTGCATCAACACGCTTAAGATCCCATATACCTTTGATCCTGCTTTGGAAGCAATACGTTGCGCCACTTCTTTCTGAAACATGCCAATTACCTCTTCTATTTTATCTTCCCAATCATACACTAAAAACATGATGGGCGAAGAAATATTATAGGGAAAATTACCAATGATAGAAAAGGTCTCCTCAAAAGGCTGAGCAGCCTTCAATACATCTTGGTGAATGATCTTATCTTCTAATTGAGGGTAGGTCTGTTTTAAATAAGCTACTTTTTCATCATCTACCTCAATCAATTTTAAATCTATATCTTTCCAATTTAATATATACTTTGTTATAGCACCACCGCCTGGACCAATCTCTACCAATCGCATGCCACTCGTGTGCCCAATTTGAGCCACAATTTTTTTACACATTTGCTCATCATGCAAAAAATGCTGTCCTAAGCTCTTCTTTAAGGTATATTGCATGTGTTGATTTGAAATTTTTACAAAAGTCAATAAAATAAGTAAGAAACAAGTAGATCGTTCCCATTTTTTTATGAAAATAATATGATGCGCTCTAAATTATCTTAGTTATTTTTGTTATTCTAAAACTAATAACCATGCAATTCAAATTTAGCAATGCTACTAAGCACCCATTCGACATTATTTTAGTGGACGATAAAAACTTAAAACCGCTTAATAAACTTATTAGCAAAAAAGAGCACGATTATGTTGTAAAATCTAGAGCTAATGAACAAACTATAATAACACTAAATAGATTAGATAGTCTTAAATTAGTTGTACTGGTAAAACAAAAGAAAAGTAAAAGCGATACCGATGAGGCTATTCGTAAGCTAGGTGCTAGTGTGCAATCAATTTTAAATTCCCATAAAGCAAAGCAAGCTTTTATTCAATCTACCTGTGCTGCAAATACGGTTTCTTATCTTTTTGCAGAAGGCTTATCATTGGCAAACTATCAGTTTTTAAATTATAAATCAGATGCAAAAAAACTAACGCACAGTTTAACGACCTTGTTGTTTTCTAAAAGTAGTTTTACCGCTACCGAATTAAATCAACTTGATATTTTATATAAAGCTATAAGCAAAGCAAGAGATTTAGTAAACGAGCCATTGCAAACGCTTACTGCAACCGCTTTAGCAGATGCCTTCAAAAGCATGGGTAAAGAAGCTGGTTTTAAAGTAACTGTTCTTAACAAAGAGCAAATCACGAATGAGAAAATGGGCGGCATTTTAGCGGTCAATAGAGGTAGTATTTTACCACCCACTTTTTCCATTATGGAATACAAACCCAAAAATGCGCAAAACAAACAACCTATCGTATTGGTAGGTAAAGGTATTGTGTATGATACGGGAGGCTTAAGTCTAAAACCTACTCCAGCATCTATGGATAGAATGAAAAGCGACATGAGCGGATCTGCTGTTGTAAGTGCTACTATCTATGCAGCAGCCTTACTGCAACTTCCCCTACACATTATAGCATTAGTACCTGCTACCGAAAATAGACCTGGCGAAAACGCCTATGTACCTGGTGATGTTATAACCATGTATAGCGGAAAAACCGTAGAAGTTTTAAATACCGATGCAGAAGGACGATTGGTGTTGGCCGATGCTTTACATTGGGCAAAACGATATGAGCCATCGCTAGTAGTAGACTTTGCAACTCTTACTGGTGCAGCAGCAGCAGCCATAGGCGATGTGGGTATGGTGTGCATGGGCAACGCTGAAGAGAGCACTAAGCTTGCATTGAAAACAGCTGGTGCAAATCAATATGAACGATTAGTCGAATTCCCTATGTGGGATGAATATGGCGATATGATTAAAAGTGATATTGCTGATTTAAAAAATATTGGTGGTCCATACGGAGGCGCTATAACGGCAGGTAAATTCTTAGAACATTTTGTAGACTACCCTTGGATGCATTTTGATATTGCAGGTGTTTCTCTAAATATGAGTAAGAAAGGATACCACCCTATTGGAGGCACAGCCTATGGCGTGCGCATGATGATGGATTTTTTAATGCATTATACAATCCAGAAATAATAAGCTACTTTTAACCACAAATCAAGACGCATCAACATGAATGAAAAACCAATCATAGGTATTACTACAGGTGATTTAAATGGAATAGGATTAGAAGTGATTATTAAAACACTTTCTGATACGCGTATAGTAGATCGATGCACACCTGTTATATTTGCATCTAATAAGGTTATCAATTATTACCGACGAATAGCAGCCGATAGTCCTTTTACCTTTAACAGTATTAAAGATTTTACTAAAATCAATAATAAGCAGATCAATATTTTTAATTGCTGGGAAGAAGAAGTAGCCATGCAACCAGGTGTACTTACAGATTTAGGCGGCAAATATGCTGTTCGCTCGTTAACCGTAGCTGCACAATGCTTAAAAGACGGGCAGTTAGATGCATTAGTTACAGCGCCCATCAATAAAGCAAATACGCAAAGCAACGACTTCCCTTATACTGGTCATACTCCTTATCTAAAAAATCTATTTTCTGCAAACGATGCCTTAATGATTTTGTATAAGGACAATTTTAGAGTTGCGCTAGCTACCGAGCATATACCTATTGCTGATGTAGCTAAACATATCACTAAAGAGCTGATCAATGCAAAATTGCAAACGCTTCGTCAATCGCTTCAAAAAGATTTTGGCATCGACAAACCAAAAATTGCAGTTCTGGGCATGAACCCACATGCTGGCGACAACGGCACCATTGGTAAAGAAGAAGAACTTATTTTAAAACCGACAATCGACACCTTATTTCAACAAGGGCATTTAGTTTTTGGCCCTTATAGCGCAGATGCGTTTTTTGCAAGAGGCTCTTACAAAGAGTTTGATGCCGTTTTAGCCATGTATCATGATCAAGGACTTGTGGCGTTTAAAACAATTGCACAAGGCGAAGGGGTTAACTATACGGCTGGATTAAGCAAAGTAAGAACATCTCCCGATCATGGAACAGCCTTTGATATCGCAGGTAAAAACGAAGCAGATACCACTTCTTTTAGAGAAGCTTTATTTAGTGCTATTGATATCATACAACAACGCGAAGAATACGCAAGCAATACTGCCAATCCATTACGTAAAGCCAAAATTGAAGTAGAACGAGGCGTTGTGTAAAAATTAAACTATGTTAGAATACAAAAAAATTACCTTAACAAACGGCTTGCGTTTTTTATATCACGAAGATAGAACCACCCCTATGGTGGCGCTCAATGTAATTTATGATGTAGGTGCCAGAGATGAAGACAAAGAGCGTACCGGTTTTGCCCATCTTTTTGAACACCTCATGTTTGGTGGCTCTATTAATATTCCAGAATATGACACACCCCTACAAATGGCAGGTGGTGAAAACAATGCTTATACAACCAACGATATTACCAACTATTATATTCAATTGCCCGCCGAGAATATTGAAACGGCATTTTGGTTGGAAAGTGATCGAATGCTGTCTTTAGCTTTTAGCGAAAAGAGCTTAGATGTGCAACGTAAAGTAGTATGCGAAGAATTTAAAGAACATTATATCAATAAACCTTATGGTGATGTATGGAAACACTTACGTGCACTCGCCTACCAACAACATCCTTATCAATGGATGACAATTGGTAAAGAACTAGCTCATATAGAGCAAGCACAATTAGCAGATGTAAAGGTTTTTTTTAAAAAACATTATAACCCTCAAAATGCTGTGGTCTGCATTGCAGGCAATTGTTCATTTGAAGAAGTAGTAGCGCTTGCAAAAAAATGGTTTGAACCCATACCTGCTGGTGAAAAATACATACGCAATATTGCACCAGAACCTACACAAACTGCAGCACGCCATTTGGAAGTGCATGCCGATGTGCCTTCCGATGCCTTATATATGGCATGGCATATAGCTCCAAGATTAGATCCATCGTATTATGCAACAGATATTATAACGGAGATCATGGGGCATGGCAATGCGTCTAGACTATATCAGAAATTAGTTAAAGAACAACAATTATTTTCTTCTATTCAATGCTATCATACCGGCAGTGTAGAAGCTGGCTTGTTAGTCATTGACGGTAAAATTAGAAATGACCAATCTATTGAAGTTGCATATGAAGCCGTTGAAAAAGAAATTGCCTTATTACTTGCAGAAGGCATAAGCGATTTTGAGCTTACTAAATCTAAAAATAAATTAGAAGCTATGATTGTTTTTGAAGACATGCAAATACTTTCTAGAGCCAATAATTTAGCTTTCTATGAACTTTTAGGTGATGCAGAGAAAATAAATCAAGAATGGGATCATTACAATGCTGTTACTAAAGAAGAATTAATGCAAGTAGCACATCGCATTTTTATGCCCAATAATAAAAACACCTTGTTTTATAAAAGAAAATAATGGGTCCGAGCATATCTGTTGTTATACCTACTTATAAAGGAAAGGCTTTGTTGGCACAAAACTTGCCGAGTGTCTTTCATGCGCTTGAACAAGTAGCTGCTACGTTCGAAATTATTGTGGTAGATGACGCTTCTCAAGACGACACTGCAGCATTTTTACAAGAACACTACCCCTCTATAAAATTGCTTAGCAATGAAACTAATAAAGGGTTTTCACCTACTATCAATAAAGGCATTTTTGCTGCACAAAACGAATGGGTATTATTGCTGAATAATGATGTAAAATTATTACCCAATTATTTTACTGCTTTAATTCCTCATTTAGAGAATAAAAATTGCTTTGGCATCATGGGAAAAATCATTGGTTATGACAATGATGTATTACAAGACAGTGCCAAATATCCTAAATGTACTTTGTTAAATATCAATGGTACAACTAACTATCAATTTGTAAACGAAACTTATCGTAGCAACATATACACCTTTATGCTTTCTGGAGCCAATGCGCTAGTGAATAGAGAGAAATTACTTTTACTCAATGGCTTTTGTGAATTATTTGCTCCTTTTTATTGGGAAGATGTAGACCTTTCTATAAGAGCTTGGAAGATGGGCTGGCAGTGCGTATACGAACCTAATGCTGTATGCAGGCATCCGGCTTCTACCACAGTAAAAAGTAATTTTAAAAAAAGACAGACGGCAATTATTTCCAACAGAAATAAACTCTTGTTACATAGTATTCACCTAAGTAGCAGTGCACTTATTTTATATCACTTCAAACTTTTAGGCAAATCAATTTTTGCTTTGTTACGATTGAATTTTTCTTTTTTGAAGAGCTGCTATTTATATCTGCAACTAGTACCGAAGGCTATGAAAACAAGAACCGCCTTTAAACAATTACAGGCCGCACATCATCAAAACAATACCCTTTCTGATTGCTATCAATTTATAAAAAAGAGTATTGGCGAAGAAGCGATTACTTTGTTTTAATTGGCTTATTATAAATATGCTTCAAGGTATAATAGGCTTTCTTTTTAGCACCGTAATAATCAACTATGCTCCAACTAATAGCTGGCCAACAATCATTCCATTGCCATACTAAAGAACCCATACAATAGGGTGCAGCATGGAGGTGTGCTGTTGCCGCTATGGCTACTGCCTTACTTTGCAATTGCTGCGTAGCTTGTATATATGTATCGAAACTTGAATAGGGCAAATGTTCTTGTTTCAAATAAGTATCAATAGTAACAAAACCTGTTGCGTGTTTTTGATGTGCTAATAATGCAGGAGCAGCAAGATGTAAATCTTTGTTGGATAAAAATTTTAGCAAACTTTTTTTGTTGGGAACACTTTGCATACCATACTCACTCATAAAACGAGGTACCTTTTTAGCATAGGTACTAATGGGCTCCATACCCCACCATACACCCCAATAATGCATATCGCCAGTATATACACTCGTATCATTGCCCCACCCTATTTTTGGCGAACTAGCGATATAAGGTCGATCATCTAACTGATGAATCAATGCTGGTATTTCTTTTTCAAAAAACAATTGATATGCATTCCACAATTCTTTTTTAATAGCATCAGATAATTGATAGGATTTTGTCCATCCCCAATTATGCCAAGCTTCATCTATTTCATTATTTCCACACCATAAAACAATGCATTGGAATTTACGTAAGCGTTTGATATTGTCTTTCAATTCAGCAAAAACAGATTGTTTAAACAAGGAGTCGCTCGGATACATAGCTCCTGCAAACATCAAATCTTGCCAAATATAGATACCTAAAGAATCACACAAATGGTAAAATATATCTTGTTCATAAATTCCTCCTCCCCATACGCGCAACATATTAACACCTGCTTGTTTGGCCGCTACTAATAAATGCCTGTAGCGTTCATGGCTAATAGCTGGCAAAAACATATCGGCTGGCACCCAATTAGCACCCTTCATAAATACAGCTTGCTTATTTATCTTAAAGTAAAAACTAGATCCGATACTATCTGCTTGTTGTATTAATGCTACTTTGGGATGCTTTGCTATAGCTTGCTCTTTTTCTTCGCCTTCCACAATAGTTACTGGTTTCCAAATGCCAAGGGTGAGTATACGAGGTGCAAAATCCCAACCAAAATGATATTGCGCTTTCCTTACGAAGTTGCGATTATTTTCACAAGGTAAAACTGTAAGATATTGTTTTGCTATGCTATCCGCTCTTTGTTCTACAGTATACAGAATAACTTTTAGCGTATTGTTTTTTGCTTGTATTGGTTTACTGATATCAAACCTCCAGGTTCTAAACATATTATCGGTCTTGCCAATCAATACATTATTAAAATAAATGTCGGCATAGGTATCAATACCTTCAAAAATTAATTGAATGCGTTTTTTAGCATGCGCTTGAACCGGATAATCAAACTGTGTTTGATAAATCCAATTCGTTTTACCTACCCATTGAATGCTATCAACATTTGTTGACCAATAAGGATTAGGAATTTTATGATGCCGAAGCAAATCTTGCTGTACCGTACCGGGTACCTGAGCAGAAAAATATTGTGTGCTTCCTTCTTTGCAAAAACGCCAATGCATCTTTGTTGCTTTTGAAGGATAAGCAAAACAACAATAACAAAAAAGTAAAAGAATGATTTTTTTTAAAGGCATAATTATATGATACCGGCAGATCTCCAAACAGCCAACTGTTCTTCCCAACGCCATGCGGTTTCCATCATTTGCTCAATCGAATACGTACACTCCCAATTTAAAATTGAACGCGCTTTGGTACAATCAGCATAAACGGCTTCTACATCACCTGGTCGGCGAGGGCCTAGTTCGTAGGAAAGTTTTCGACCCGTTACTTTTTCAAACGCATGAATTAATTCTAATACACTTACTCCATTTCCACTACCTAAATTATATATATCAAAATTAGGTGCTGTTTCATTGTGTAGCGTATACTCTAAAGCTTTGGTATGCGCATGTGCTATATCCATAACATGGATGTAATCGCGAATGCAAGAGCCGTCGCGGGTTGCATAATCATTACCATGCACCTGCATTTTATTTATTTTTCCGATAGCGGTTTGTGTAATTACCGGAACTAAATTCTCTGGCTTTTCTTGTAGATCGCCTAATAAACCAGACGTATGCGAACCTACTGGATTGAAATAGCGTAATAAGCTAATTTTCATAGCGGGATGTTGCGCAGCTACATCTTTGCAAATTATCTCTCCCATTTGCTTTGTACTCGCATAGGACGATTGTGCTGCTTTGATGGTTTCTAATTCGGTAACCGGTAAATGATCCGGATTTCCGTATACAGAACAAGATGAAGAAAAAACAAAGCTTTTCACTTTATGTTTTGTTGCTTCCTCTAAGAGATACATTAAAGACAGTAAATTATTATGATAGTAGCGCAATGGTTGCATCACCGATTCTCCAACCCATTTAAATGCAGCAAAATGAATAATGCCATCAATATTAGGATGCTCTTCGAAAATTAACGCGGTACTTTTTTTATCTGTTAAATCTATGGTGTAATGTGGAATATCAACACCAGTAATTTTTCTTACATTTTCTAACAATAACAAATAACCTCTTGAAAGATTATCTACAGAAATAACATCGTGGCCATTATTGATTAAATCAACCATAGTATGACTTCCAATATAACCACAAGCTCCAGTAACTACTATTTTTGCCATGTTGTAATTTATTTAACTTGTTGCATGTTTACTAATTCTTGATACAAACCTTCCTCTTGCATTAGCGCATCGTGCTTACCGCGTTGAACGATTTTCCCTTTCTGCATAACTATAATTTCATCAGCATGCTGCACAGTAGATAAGCGATGAGCAATAACAATACAGGTTCTATTCACCATCAACTGATTAATAGCATCTTGAACAATACGTTCGCTTTGGGTATCTAATGAAGAAGTAGCCTCATCTAAAATTAAAATGGCAGGATTTTTCAATACGGCTCTTGCAATCGTTACGCGTTGGCGCTCACCACCACTCAATTTAGAACCTCTATCTCCTACATTGGTTTGATACCCTTCTTCTTTAGCAACAATAAAATTATGTGCATTTGCAATTTTAGCGGCTTCAGTAATTTGCGCCTCAGTGGCACCACCAGTACCTAAAGCAATATTATTGTAAATCGTATCATTGAATAAAATGGCATCTTGATTTACGATACCCATCAATCGACGAATATCTTCCATCTTATAAGATCGAATATCTTGACCGTCTATTAAAATTTGCCCTGCACTTACATCATGAAAACGAGGAATTAAATCTACTAAAGTAGATTTTCCTGACCCCGACGAGCCTACTAAAGCAATGACTTTGCCCTTTGGAATGCTTAAATTAATATCGCTTAACACCACTTGATCGCCATACTGGAAAGACACTTGCTTAAACTCAATAGCATGCTCAAATTGCGCAATAGGTTTAGCCTCTGCAGCATCGGTCAACGTATTGGGTGCCGACAATAAAGCTTCAATTCTATCGAGTGCCGCCGTACCTTTTTTAATATTGAAGAAAGAAGTAGACAGATTTTTGAAGGGTGTAATGATTTGTGAAAAAAGCACAATGAATACAATGAATGATTCGGGGCTTAAACTTGCTTCTTTTGCAAAAATTAATTTACCGCCAAACCACAACACCATACTCAAAACAATAACCCCCATGGATTCTGATAAAGGTGAAGCTAATTCGCGCTTAGCAGCCAAAGCATTATTACTTCTAAACAATAAATTATTAGACTGCATATATTTTAAATGCATTTGTTTTTCTGCATTAAAAGCTTTTATGATGCGCATGCCAGAAAGTGTTTCTTCTAACATACTCAACATACTACCCAATTGCTCTCTAATATGATTAGAGGAGCTATATAAAGATTTACCAATTCTACCAATCAAAAATCCGGCTATAGGTAAGAAAACTATTAAGAAAAGTGTAAGCTTAAAACTAATAGCAATCATAGAAGCAAAATATACTAATATCGTTAACGGCTCGCGAATAAATACTTCTAAAGTAGCCATGATCGACAACTCTACTTCGTTGATATCATTCGTCATTTTAGAAATTAAATCCCCTTTTCGTTCTTCTGTAAAAAAGCCAATTGGTAAGGAAAGTACCTTTTGATACAAATCATTACGCAATCTTCTCAATACCGCATTGCGCAAAGGATTCATGATATATAGGGATATATATAGAAATAAATTCTTCAATAATATCATGGTAATTAAAACACCACATATAAAAAGCAAGGCATTCATAGGGCCCTCATTGCGAACTATAGATTGCACATACGAAGTGGCCATTTGTAGCAAATTGCCAGCATTGGTGCTGGTATTGGTTGTTGGCAATGACGTTTTGCCAAACAACACATTCATAAAAGGCCCTAAAGCACTAAAAGAAATGGCGCCAAATAAAATAGCTAAAATATTAGTGAAAAAATACAATGCAATTTTCCCTTTATAATCGGCTAAGTATTTTAATATTCTACCTACTTTTTTCATAGTATTTATTGAATCGTATATGAGACGGTACCGTCTTTTTCATCTTTTAAAATAACCCCTGCCTCCATCAATTGATTGCGTATTTGATCAGAAACAGCAAAATCTTTGCGTTGTTTTGCTTCTTTACGAAGGGTAATCAATACTTGCAACACCTTATCCATAGCTCCGTTTTGCGAACTAGCTTGTATAGCTTGTAGCCCTAAAATAGTTTCTAAGTAATTTTTAAAGGTGGCTTGCAATACATTAAAGCAATCTTCTGTAATAGATCCTATGGGAATCAAATTTGCTTTGAAGCTATTAATCGTTGAGGTGAGATCAAATAAGGCAGCAATAACTTTTGCCGTATTAAAATCATCATTCATATACTCCTCACAAGCATTACAAATTGCTGTAATTTCTTGATTTAATGTTTCATTTATTCCTTCCTTAGCAGCCGTATAACTTAATTGCTTAAGCACTTCATAGGCTTCCCATAATCTTTTCAGAGCTTTCTCGGATGCTTGCAAAGCTTCGTTTGAAAAATCTAAGGTGCTACGGTAATGTGTTTGTAAAATATAAAAACGCACCACCATAGGATGGTAAGCTTGTTCTAATATTGGATGAGAACCACTAAATAATTCTGTTAGTTTAATAACATTATTATAGCTCTTACCCATTTTTTTACCATTGATGGTAATCATATTATTATGCATCCAATAATTTACCGGTGCATGATCGTGTACAATGGTAGATTGTGCTATCTCACTTTCATGATGGGGGAATTGCAAATCCATACCACCGCCGTGAATATCAAATTGTACGCCTAAGTATTTACTAGCCATTGCCGAGCACTCAATATGCCAACCGGGGAAACCTTCTCCCCATGGACTCTCCCATCGCATAATATGCTCAGGCGGAGCAGCTTTCCACAATGCAAAATCTACTTTATTTCTTTTCTCATCTTGCCCGTCTAATGCTCTTGTAGTCTCTAATAAATCATCTAGTATGCGACCCGATAATTTTCCATAGGGATAGTTTGCTGCATATTTTTTAACATCGAAATAAACCGATCCATTTACCTCATAAGCGTAGCCTTTCTCTATAATTTTTTTTATCATACTTATTTGCTCAATAATATGACCGGTAGCTGTTGGTTCAATACTAGGCTCCAAAGTATTGAATGCGCGCATACCCCAATGGAATAGGTTAGTGTATTTATGCACCAATTCCATAGGTTCTAATTGTTCTAATTTTGCTTTATCATTTACCTTGTCCGTAGCATCTCTTCCCTCTTCTTCAAAATGACCAGCATCGGTAATATTACGCACATAGCGTACTTTATAATTCAAGAATTGTAAATAACGATTCACTACATCAAATGTAATGTAGGGACGGGCATGCCCTAAATGAGATTCTCCAGAAACGGTTGGTCCGCACACATACAAACCAACATGACCGGGTGTAATGGGGGTAAAGACTTCCTTTTCTCTAGTTAGGGAATTATATAGGCTCAGTTGACTCATAAATTCAAAATAATAATGCAAAAATAAGGTATTCTATTGGCTTTGTGCTACCAATTTAAAGGTAGCCATCACAGGATTATGATCGGAATAGGCAGCCATCTTAGGACAATCGAACGATTGGATCTCTCCAATTCGATGTTCATAAAAAATATAATCGATGCGTAATGTAGGTGAGAACAAATTATAGGTTCTGCCAAAACCACTTCCTTTCTCTACAAATGCATCGAGCATGTTGCCTTTTAAGGCCTTATAAACAAAGGAACCTGGGAGGTCATTAAAATCGCCACAAACTACTGTAGGATGAGGGCTCGCAGCAATCAATTCTTTAATTTTAGACGCTTGCATGGCCCTGTTTTTATAAGCAACCGCAAATCGATTTATAAATAAGCGTGCATATTGATAGGTATAACCTAGTTTATTAAAATCCTTTTTTAAAACTTGAATATTCTTTTTCTCTGCATCGCTCAAGCCAAATGTTTTTAAATGTAATACTATTACACGTATTATTTGCTTCGTTGGCATTTGCATATCCGCTAATAAAATCGCATCATTATCTGCCAATTCAATTTCTTCAAAATGCTGGATGGGATATTTGCTAAATAAGGCAGTGCCCGTTAAATAAGCTCCAATTTTATGTGCGGCAACAAAGCGAAATTCTTTGTAGCCATTTTTTTTAATAATGGATTGCGTGTAGGGTTTTAATTGATTACTAGCCAAACATCTAAACTCAGGCAAACACAGCACATCAACTTGTTGTTGCTCAATAAAATCTTGTATACCCTCCGGCACTGATTTTTTAAAAGGAACAGTATAAACACCCAATCCATGTACATTCCAAGACATGATGGAACAACTGGAATCACTACTAGCTGCTTTTACAGTAGGACTATGAAAGGCAAACAAGGGCAGCACTATAGAATGTGCAATCAATAAAGTAGTAAGTGATAAAAAGGCACGGTATTTTTTAGACGTAAATAACCATAGCACTATAAAGATGCTGTTTATAAAAACAGCAAAGGGGGTAGTAAGCGAAAATAAGGCTAAATTAGAAATGGATAATGCACTAATAAAAGAAGCCCAAAAGCAAGCCAATAACCACCCAATAGCTAATAAATTAGCTAACAACAAACTGTTGCGCACAACAGTACGGATGCCTTGCCATGCTTGCATAAATTAAGATTGCGATAGTTCTTTTAGTTGTTCTTGTTCTTTAGCAGAAAGCGACTCCATACCCGACTCATGAATTTTATCTAGTAAGGTATCTAAAGCCGATTTTTTTTCTTCTACTTCTTTTATAGCTTTTTGGTGCTGATTAATAGTTTTTGCTTCTAAAAAGCTGAATAAGTCATATACCCAAGTGCCTATTGGAATTCCTCTTCGTAGTATTTTAATATATAAGAAACCACTTAGCGCAGCACTCAATAACAAGGCCAATTTTGGAAGTGAAGTGTAAAAATTTACAAACGATAAGGCTGCATAAATCAATACTACAGCATACATAGGAATAGCCAACTGATCGCCTACATAGAGCTTATGTTTAGGAGATAAGGTGATGATAGCTACTCCTAGCGCCATAACACCCGCATATGAACCCAACATCCAATTTACGTACATGTAATTTTGCAAGGGTAATAATTGAATGCCTAAGAAACATAAGCCACCAATTATAGTACCATAGACAAAAATGGGTATTACTTGCTTATAACCCACCAAGTTTTGAATGGCTTGGGCAAAGGTATAGGCCCATATCATATTCGTAACCCATTCCCAAAAACCTATGTGTACCCATGCATAAGAAAAGAGGGTCCACCATACATGAGGAAATTGATGCACTTCTGGCAATGCGGTATTAGAAGCCGTTCTACTCATCGCATCTATACCGGTAATGCCCAGTATGAGCATGACTACGCGTGTGAAATGGAAAATTATAAAACCAGTACCTGTTGCAACGATTAATTGCATGGCACCATTTTTTTTATAGGGAGCTATTTGTGTTCGTTTCATGAATTAATAAAAATGAGTTCGATCGTGTTTTTTCCAATAGGTTAAAATAATAAAAGCCATCAACATGCCTCCTAAATGGGCATAATGCGCAATATTGTCGCCAGCAGAGTTTTGAACACCTGCATACAATTCAAATAAAGCATAAAGCGCTACAAAATATTTTGCTTTGATGGGCATTAAGAAATAAATGTAAAGCAAGGTATTGGGAAATAAATAGCCAAATGCAAATAGTAAGCCAAAAACAGCTCCAGAAGCCCCTACCGTAGCTTGGTTGTATAATACATTTTGATACTGAATCACTAAGTGATTCGATGCATTGATAAACCTATTATCACTGGGATTGTCCATCCATGCATTAATAAAATCTTGAAAAGGGGCTAAGTTTATGCCTTGATGTTTTACAAACAAGGTAAATTGATCTACACTGGGCTGTTGTTGATAGAGCTCAAATGCATGTTGGAATTGTGCATATTCGTAAGATAAAACGCCCAAATGCATGCAAGCTGCACCGATACCCGTAACCATGTAAAACAATAAGAAACGCTGACTGCCCCAGGTATTTTCTAATACGCTACCAAACATCCAAAGGGCAAACATATTGGAGAGCAAATGCATAAAATTGCCATGCATAAACATGTGTGTTAACAATTGCCATGGCTTGAAATAATCGGAGCGCCAATAATGCAAACCCAAATATTGTGATAAGTCGATCTGCATGCGCTCCAAGGTAAATTGCAAGGCTAAAAATAAAACATTGATGATAATCAAATTTTTAACCACCGGTGGCATGGAGCTAAATCTATTAGACCTATAACTATTCATTGCTATTCATTTTTATTATCGAGATACAAGATACATTGTTTTAAACGTTATTATTTAAAATGCTCAAGACATTCTCTTTTTTAAGAATTTTATAACCAATTCGGTCGGTAGAAATACCTTTTTTTAGTTCATAACTAAAGCTATAGGTATCATCGCTTTGTTCTTGGATTTCAAAATAAGCAAATTGCACTTTTTCGTTGTTCTGAAAATGTTCTGCTGCTTCATATAAATGAGTTGACAATATCATCAACTGTTGCTCTTGATGCAATAAGCCTTCTAAAATAGCTTTAGTACATTCATTAGCATCATGCACATTGGTGCCTTTAAACAATTCATCCATCAGGAGTAATAATCCTTTATGTGCTACAACAGAGGATACTGTTTGCTTAATCCGTTGTACTTCCGACATGAAATAGCTTTCCCCTTTAAATAAATCGTCGGTAATTTGCATATTCGTTACCAAACCATTTCTAAAACTCACTGTTAGCTTTTTAGCTGGCACTCCCATTCCTAAATGCGCTAATACGGTAGCAATACCTACAGCACGTATACAAGTGGTTTTGCCAGACATGTTAGCACCTGTTAAAATGAGTAAGGGTTGCGCTTTACTAAGCGTAAGTGAAAAGGGTATGGCCTCAGCAAGTAAAGGATGCACTAATTGTAACGCATCAAAAACATTATCTTCTGTTGCGGCAATAGTAGGAAATACCCATTCGTATTGATTAGTAGCCTTAGCCATGGCTAAAAAAGCATCTAGCTGTGCCAATTGTTCAATAGCTTTATGCGTACTAGATTTTAATACTCTTCGTGCTTGATAAACAAAAAGTTCTTTATCATGAAAAGTCGGGACTTTCTTCGCAGACACTATATTTTTAAGCAGCTCTTGTTCTAAAATACCATTCCAAATGGCTAATTGCTTAGCCAAGCTTTCGGGCACCTCCCGCTTTTGAAAATACGCACAAAGTGCTGCTAGTCCCGAATAAAAATCAACAAATTGCTGATAGGTAGATTGTATAAAAGCATATGCAGATTGCTGAAAAACTTTCTTTAGAAATGTTTGCAAGAAAAAAGAATAGCTACTAGGCACACCGGTAAATGTATCTGCAGTTTCAAAAAATTGCTCGAGCAATAAGAGTGTGCCATTGCTAATGGTGGAGGGCCAGCAAGTGGTATGCTGCACCATAAACTGAATAGTTTGTTGCTGTGCAATGCAATCCTCCCAAGTAGCAGGCGTTTTTAATACTAATTGTTTGAGATACTGTTTCCCTTGTGAGCTTATCGTAAAATCGATATGCTCAAAGAGGCTTTTTTGACCTTCTTCTGGGAAAATATGCAAATCCTTTTTGGATTGCTTATCTAGTATCATGCTCTGTCAAATTTTAATCGCATGCCATAGACACCATCTATCACTTTTGATTGCTCATATACTATGACTCCATTTACAATTGTAGTATGAATGGAGCTTGTAAATTCAGTATCTTCCAAAGGCGACCATTGACACTTATATAATAAAGATGCTTTGGTAACCGTAGTTGGGGTATCTAAGTCTACCAAAACTAAATCGGCATAATACCCTTCTCTGATAAAGCCGCGCTCTGCTATCTGAAAACAAATAGCTGGCGCATGCGCCATTTTCTCTACTACCTTTTCTATACTGATAATTCCTTTTTTTACATAAGACAGCATCATTTGCACACTGTGTTGTACCAGCGGCAATCCGGCAGGTGCTGCACTATACGCCTGTTGTTTTTCTTCCCATGTATGCGGTGCATGATCGGTAGCTATGATATCTAAGGTGTCATCTAAAAGTGCTTTCCAAAGTGCTTCTTTATTTTCAGGCGCTTTAATAGCTGGATTACATTTAATTTGATTGCCTAAACGTTCATAATCATCAGCTGTAAAATGCAAATGATGCACACATACTTCATTCGTAATTTTTTTGTCTTTCAACGGAAGCATATTAGAAAAAAGTCCAAGTTCTTTTGCGGTGCTTATATGTAATACATGCAAACGTGTATCATACTGTTGTGCTATTTGAATAGCGGCTAAAGTACTTTCATAGCAAGCATGCACATCACGAATCAATGGATGAAAGCGAGCGTGATCTGGATTTGGATAATTTAATTTGTTAGCGGCAATAATAGATTCATTTTCACAATGTGTTGCAATTAATACTTCCGCTTCTGAAAATATTTTATGCAATACGGTATAGTTATCTACCAACATATTACCCGTACTAGAACCCATAAATATTTTAATGCCGCAAATATCCTTTTTCTTCTTATTGGTTTTGAGCACTTCTTCCACATTATCATTAGAGACACCCATGAAAAAAGAATAATTAGCCGGTGAGCAGGCACTAGCTATCGCATATTTTTGTTCCAACAATTCTTGTGTTAATGCCGCCGGTACTGTATTTGGCATTTCCATAAAGGTAGTAACACCACCTGCTACGGCAGCACGAGATTCTGTTTGAATAGAAGCTTTATGCGTTAAGCCCGGTTCTCTAAAATGCACCTGATCATCGATAGCACCTGGCAATAAATATTTGCCATTAGCATCTATCACCTGCATCTCTGGTGTAGCAGATATGGATGTATCTATACGCTCAATTCGTTGTCCTTTAATCAATACATCTTGTACTTTTATTGTACCTTCGTTGACAACATGAGCGTTCTTAATGAGTATCTTATTCATGACAGGTATACTGTTTATGTGATTATTATTTTAGTAAAATTAAGCTGTTTATTTCAAGGAATAATTTTTAATAATAAAAAATAATTTAATGGTGAATTTATTTAAGAAAAGCACCCTGTTATGCCTGATGGCCCTTTCGAGCTTAGTACAAGCGCAAACCCGTTATATAGGTAAATCTCAAGAGTTACAAGAACAAATTGATCGATTAGAAGCCCTGCAAGAATCCTGCCTTCCTTATTGGAATAGCGCTATAAAACCTTTTAATAGCAATGCGATTATGCCTTTTTTGGCTAGTTTAGATACCACCTATCAGCAAGCTGATGCTATTGATAAATATGGGATAGAGAAAATTACAAACGCCTATTTATTTGTACCCGTTAAATTTCCACAAACCAAGCGTAGCATTTTAAAAGCTTTTTATAAAGACGCTTACAATGGATTTATATACCAAGAACCCAATATTATACAATTAGCGATCAATCCGCTTTTGAATTTCCAAGTTGGTTCAGAAAAAAATAGACTAAGTGGCAATTTAGTAAATACTCGAGGCATTGCGGTAAACGGAATACTGGTAAATAAAATAGCCTTTTATGCTGCCTTCTGCGACAATCAAGAAAATCCTTTGTCGTATATAGACAACCTTGCAAGTAAACAACAAGCCTTTCCTGGTGTTGATTATTATTTAAATAGAGCGACTAATCATTACGATTATTTAACGGCCCAAACCTATATTCAATTCCCATTAGTAAAAAAATATGTTCAGGCGCAAGTAGGCTATGGCAAACAATTTTGGGGCTACGGACAGCGTTCTTTATTCGTAAGCGACTATGGCGCAAGTGCACCCTATTTGCATATCCATAGTCAGTTCAAAAAATTTAGTTATGATAATCTTTATATGGAATTAACACCTCAGTATACTAGAGGCAAGGATCAGGTACTCGACCACAAATATGCTACCCTACATCACTTAACTATGCAGGTGCACCCCAAACTAGAAGTGGGACTTTTCGAAGCCGTAGTATTTGGCAGACCCAATCGTTACGAAATCAGTTATTTAAACCCAATAATATTATTGCGCCAAGCCGAGCGCTCACAAGGCAGTCCCGACAATGCTATGCTAGGCTTTGATTTCAAATGGAAAGCGCCCAATCATGTGCAAGTATATGGGCAGTTATTGTTAGATGAATTTAATGTAAAAGAAATGACCCATAGCAATGGCTGGTGGGCCAATAAATACGGATTTCAATTGGGTATCAAAGCCTATAATATATTTAAGATTCCACATTTAGATGCTCAAGTAGAATATAATCATGTACGACCGTTTACTTATGCGCGCGATTCGGCAAGCAATTATACCCATTACAACCAAGCCATAGCGCACCCTTTAGGCGCTGGATTTAGAGAGTGCATAGGCATATTGCGTTATCAATGGCAAAAAAAATGGAGCTGCAGTATACAACAAGTGATCTATGCAAAAGGCGTAGATACGGGATCTAGCAATTTTGGAAATAATATTTTTACCGCCTATAATACAAGAGTTCAAGACTATGGATTTCAAACCATTTCAGGTATAAAGAGCAAAGGTGCTTATACCAATTTTCACATAGCCTATGAATGTATACCCAATTTGTATTTAGAGGCTGGTTTTATTCAGAGAACCTTGAGCTATCAAGCATCGCAATTGCCCGAAGAAAAAACAAGTGCTATATATAGCGGTATCCGCTGGAACATGGCAAGAAGAACCGTTGATTTTTAATTGTTAAAGTTTTGAGATAATAATCCTATAAAAAAAGGGCTTCCAAATTGGAAGCCCTTTTTTTATAATTAGCTACATGCTATACTACTTCTAAATTATAGTCTTGATAAGTAGCACATAATTCTACAGCATAGTCTTTACTGAAATAAATTTTAGGATTGAATCTAGAAAATACAGGATAGCGTGTATCTGGTATAGACTTGTCGATAAAATTATAGCCCGCCAAAAACAATTGTTGGTCGGTAATTTTAACACGATACACTCTTCTGTGCTCATATTTATCCAACATTGCAATCAACTCATTTTTATCCATACGTGCTTGTGAAGTTAATTTTTCTACATGCACCACTTCACCATTATCTGGTTTGTTGGTAAAACGCAATTCAAAATTATGCACAAAGCAACTGAGGCAATATACATTTTTATAAATAACAGCAGGATTGTTTTCGTCGCCAATAATGCGCACATCGGTTAAGCCCGATAAACGAAAGAACTCTAATAAACGTCTGTTTCTGCGTTCGATAACTTCTTTTGTAACGCCTTTGCCTGGCGCAGATGAAGGGTCTAAATTTGGATTATTTTCTTCGCGGGCAAGTGATAAATCTTTCATAAATTTCAACAAATTTTAAAATGTTATTGGTTGTGTTTTGAATAAAAAAAACTTTATTTTAAATAGCAAATAGTACCTAAAGGTTTGCAAATATAAAACGATTTTCCTTTAATTCGTGCAAATTATTCTAATAATTTAAGTGCTTTCCCTACGCTGTTTTAGTAATTTTAGTTGCAATCTTTTACCTTTATCCTATGCAATTTTCAGCGATACAGCCACAACACCTTAGCGAGCTAGCATCTTTATTGGGTGCCGATGCACTCCTCTATGATATGGAGGAGCGCACACAACGCAGCTCCGATCATACCGAAGATTTGGTATTCCTTCCAGAATTAGTAGTTATGCCTCGTGAAGTAGATCAGATATCTAATTTGCTGCGTTATTGCAATCAAGCTCGCATACCCGTTACGGTAAGGGGCGCTGGCACTGGATTGAGCGGTGGGGCCTTACCCATTCATCAAGGTATTGTATTAGACATGCAACGCTTCAATAAAATTTTAAACATAGATACCGAGAATTTTCAAGTTACAACAGAACCGGGCGTTATTACCCAAGTGTTACAAGAAGCTGTTTTAGCACATGGATTACAATATCCACCCGATCCGGCAAGCAAAGGTTCTTGCTTTATAGGTGGCAATATTGCCGAAAACTCGGGTGGACCGCGAGCTGTAAAATATGGTGTAGTAAAAGATTATGTGCTTAATCTAGAAATTGTATTAGCCGATGGCACTGTAATGTGGACGGGCGCAAATGTGCTAAAAAATGCAACTGGCTATAACCTCACCCAATTGATTGTAGGTAGTGAGGGCACCCTTGCGGTTGTTACTAAAATTGTTTTAAAATTAATACCGGCAACAACGACTAACGTTTTATTGCTCATCCCTTTTCGAAAAGCAGAAGAGGCCTGCCGTGCCGTAAACAGCATCTGCTTGGCGGGCATTACACCTTCGGCTTTAGAATTTATGGAGCGAGATGCATTGGATTGGTCGATGCGCTTTTGTAATACAACAGCTATTAGCATACCAGACGATATACAAGCCCATTTATTAATAGAACTAGATGGCCATAACGAAGAGCAATTACTAGCCGAAGCAGCACAAATAAGTGAATTAGTAACGATATACGATATTGACGAATTACTATTTGCAGATAGTGCCGCGCAGAAAGAAACCCTATGGCAATTGAGAAGAAAAGTGGGCGAAGCGGTAAAAAGCAATTCCGTTTATAAAGAAGAAGATACGGTAGTACCAAGAGCCCATTTACCACAATTGTTGAAATACATTAAAGCACTAGGATCTGAATACGGCTTCCAATCGGTTTGCTATGGGCACGCTGGCGATGGCAATTTGCATGTCAACATCATTAAAGGTTCGCTAAGTGATGAATTTTGGAATCAAGAACTTCAAGTGCCTATTCGCAAACTCTTTACATTCGTGCATTCTTTAGGAGGCACCATTTCGGGCGAACATGGGATTGGATTAGTGCAAAAAAATTACTTAGATATCGTTTTTAGTAGCGCGCAAATAGAGCTGATGAAAGCTATTAAGCACGTATTTGACCCTAATGGTATTTTAAATCCAGGGAAAATATTCCCGGATAATTAACGATTCTTTACGCTTTATAAATGTAACTTTAAGCACCTAAAAGCGCATCCTATGAAGAACACTTTATTAGTAGTTTTATGGCTTACTACACAGTTGCAATGCTGGGGACAAGAGACCTACTCGAGTAGTGGAAGAAAGAAACAACTAAGCAATTCGAGCGGCTTTGATAAAACTAAATTGGTATACGGATCTGGATTTAATTTCTATGCCGGCAATACCACCTATTTTAGCTTATCCCCTGTGATTGGATACAAATTAGTAGAACCTATTGCAGTAGGCATTGGCGTTGGTTATCAATATCAGCATGTAGCCAACTACCCTATCTACAACAGAATTAGAAATACGTACGATTCGTATACCTTAAAAGCCAATTATATAAGTCCATCGCTCTGGGCTAAAGCCATCGTCTACAATAATATTTATCTATGTGCGCAATTGGAAAGGAATATCGTATACCGAAACGATTTTGAATACGACAATACCAATGCTATTGTAGAAAAAAACATAACGATCAAAAGTAATTCTACACTTGTAGGCTTTGGATTTAAGCAAGCTATTTCTGATCGGGTTTCTTTTCTTACTAGTTTTCTTTTCGATGTGGGCAAAGATCCTTACAGTCCTTACCGACAAACTGGTAATTTTACCTATGACGCAGCCGTGTTAGTAGGATTTTAATTTTTAATATCAATTATGAACACAAGCTTTTTATTAGCACTTATCCTGCTTTATTTCATTGTATTATTGGTAGTTGCTTTTTTCACCTCTAAAAACGCGAGCAACGATTCTTTTTTTATTGGCAATAAAAATAGTCACTGGGGATTGGTGGCCTTTGGCATGATTGGCACTAGCCTTAGTGGCATGACATTTATAAGCGTACCGGGAACAGTTAGTACCAGCGGGTTTAATTATTTTCAAGTAGTCATTGGCTATTTCATAGGCTATATCATTGTTGCCTATGTTTTATTGCCACTCTATTATAAGCTCAATGTTACCTCCATTTATTCTTATTTAGCAACGCGCTTGGGGATAGTGCCCTACAAAACAGGCGCTGCTTTTTTTATGCTATCTAGAACCTTAGGTGCTACCCTTCGCTTATACCTTGTTATCAAAATCTTACAAGTATTTATTTTAGACAATTTGGGTATATCGTTTGAGCTTACCACCTTTATTATCATCGCAATGATCTTGGCTTATACGTTTAAAGGCGGAGTTAAAACTATTGTTTGGACCGATACCTTACAAACCAGCTTTATGCTCTTATCGCTAATCATTAGTGTATTTTACTTAAAAAGTAATCTTCATATTTCCTTCTCGGAGCTTTGGTCATCTTTGAAGCAAAATAAGATTGATACTATTTTCTATACCGATTACCACGATACTAAATTTTTCTTGAAACAGATTATTGGCGGCATATTTGTCACTATCACCATGACGGGTTTAGATCAAGAAATGATGCAAAAAAATATAAGTGTAAAAACACTAAAAGATGCTCAAAAAAACATGCTGAGCTTTAGTGTGATTTTAGTATTTGTAAACTTTTTATTTTTGATACTCGGCGCCTTATTATTTTTATATGCACAGCACAATAACTTACAAGTAAAGCCCGACGAGCTCTTTCCAACTATTGCGTTGAGTAACGCATTCCCTTCTTTTGTGGGTATATTATTTATTATCGGATTAATTTCAGCGCTGTTTCCAAGTGCTGATGGAGCGATTACGGCACTTACTTCTTCTTTTTGCTTAGATATTCTTAATTTAAAAAATAATCCTGCCATTCGTCCCGAAAAACAAGAACAAACGCGCAGAATAGTGCACCTTTCTTTTGCAGGAATTTTCTTGCTCTTAGTTTTCTTTTTTAGAACTATAGACAATGGTAGCTTAATAGATATGCTACTAAAAATTGCCTCCTATACTTATGGGCCATTATTGGGCATATTTGGCTTTGGCATTCTTACCCATAGAAGTGTAAAACCATGGTTGGTTCCTATTGTGTCGGTATTAGCCCCTTTCTTTTGCTATTTATTGCAAAGCCAATGGGCACCGTATTTTGGTGACTATAAATTTGGATTAGAACTACTCATCATCAATGGAGGCTTAGTATTTTTTACGATGCTCCTTTTTTCAAACAAACAAGTACGTGCAATAGATGGAAGAGCATAAATTAAAAAAGAGAGATTGGACAGAGACCAAAGCAAATTCTAGCTGGCAGATTTTTAAATTCATGGCAGAGTTTGTGCAAGGCTTTGAAATGTTGGCCAAAATTGGTCCTTGTATTTCCATTTTTGGATCGGCAAGAACACAACCCGGCAATGCCTATTACGACTTAACCGTAGAAATTTCTAAACGCTTATCGCAAGAAGGTTTTGGAATCATTACCGGTGGCGGACCAGGTATAATGGAAGCAGGCAATAAAGGAGCTAATCTTGCCGGTGGCCCATCCGTAGGTTTAAACATAGAACTCCCCTTTGAGCAAACAGCTAATCCTTATATAGATAAAGACAAATCGCTCAACTTTGATTTTTTCTTTATCAGAAAATTAATGTTTACTAAATATGCACAAGGATTTATTATGATGCCGGGCGGTTGGGGTACTATGGATGAGTTTTTTGAAATTGCCACCCTAATACAAACAAAAAAATTTACACAAACACCCATGATATGTGTTGGTAGAGCTTATTGGCAAGGCCTATTTGATTGGATGCGCAGCTCTATGTTGGAAGGGGAAGGTAATATCAGTCCGGGCGACTTAGAACTAATTAAAGTATTTGACACGGCAGATGAAGTAGTGACTTATATCAAAGATTTTTATTCGAAAAATAAATTACAGCCTAATTTCTAATACATGACCACGCAATTAATACCTCCATCTATAGAAAGCTATGCATGTGATTACTCTTCAGAGGAAAGTCCTGTATTAGCACAATTGAATAGAGAAACTCATCTGAAAGTGAATTTGCCCATCATGTTATCGGGGCATTTGCAGGGTAAAGTTTTAGAATTTATCAGCCAAATGATACAACCAAAACATGTACTTGAAATTGGCACCTATACTGGTTATTCAGCTATTTGCTTAGCTGCAGGATTAAAAGAAAATGGTGTATTGCACACTATAGATATCAATGAGGAATTGTATGATATGTGCCAATCTTATTTTGAAAAAGCAGGGCTTAGCAAAAAAATAATTCAACATATTGGCCATGCTGCCGAGATAATACCAAGGATAGATTGTATTTTTGACTTAGTTTTTATTGATGCAGATAAACAGAATTATCATCTTTACTACGATTTAGTAATCGATCGATTGCCGATAGGTGCTTATATCCTTGCCGACAATGTACTGTATGATGGAGAGGTTTTACTTGAACAAGAAAAACAAAGTAAAAATGCCAAAGCGATTCAAGCTTTTAATGAAAAGACAAGAGCAGATCATCGCGTTATACAAGTTTTGTTACCCATCAGAGATGGATTATTATTAATGAAAAAAATTAGCGATTAAGAGTACCCACAACATGAATGTAAAAAAATATATAGGCGTCTTACTGTTTTTTATAAGTTGCAACTTGCATAGTTTTAGTCAGACTAATGGCACTTATGAAGAGCGTGTAAAAAACTATATAGCTAAATATAGCGATTGGGCCATGCAAGAACAAATGCGCGTAGGCATTCCAGCATCGGTAACCCTAGCACAAGGCATCTATGAAACAGGTGCGGGAAGCAGCGAATTGGCAACAATAGCAAACAACCATTTTGGCATCAAATGTAAAAAAGCATGGACGGGAGAAACCTTTGCTCATACTGACGATGCACCAAATGAGTGTTTTAGAAAATATAGCTCCGCTTATCAATCCTATCAAGATCACTCTAATTATTTGAGCACCGAAAAAAGATATCAAATACTATTTACCTATGGAGTAACCGATTATAAAGCTTGGTGTAGGGGATTGAAACAATGTGGCTATGCTACCAATCCAAAATACGCACAATTAATCATCAGCTTAATTGAAAAATATAACTTAGACCGCTTTACAGA